>NZ_JBSFGK010000018.1:648-116604 GCF_053596495.1 Kitasatospora sp. NPDC001683 | reverse complement strand
CACCGGGACCGGGTAGGACAGCCAGAAGTCCCAGAGCCCGGTGATCACGACCATGAACGAGCGCAGGGTCGAGGCGCCGAAGTGGAGCGGTTCGTGTGCGGGGGACCCGGGGCGGGTGTGGGGTGGGGTGGTCGCTATCTTGAGGGGTCACGGACAGTCGTGAGGGGAGCGGGCTATGGGGATGGGTGGTCGGCGGATGGTCGCCGTGGTGGCGGCCGGGGTGCTGGCGGGGGTGCTGGCCGGGTGTTCGTCCGGGGGGTCGGGGGACGCCAAGGGAGGTGCCAAGGGGGCTTCAGGGGCGGCGAGTTCGGCGGTGACGGCGGGTGCCGCGGCGCCGACGGGTGCCGGGGCTGCGGTGTCCGTGGCCCCGTCCGCGTCCGCGTCTGCTGCTGGTGCGAGCGGCAGTGCAGCGCCGGTGCCGCCGGCCGCTGCCGCCGCGCCCAGCGCGGATCTGGAAGCGGTGCTGCTGGACGACAAGGTGGTCGGGCAGGTGCTGCCGGACGCCAAGGCGATGGCCGGGTGGGACGAGGAGAAGCGCAGGGTCGACACCGCCGACCACGCGGTCACCTGCTCGGCGTCGACGCCGTGCACGGGCAAGCCGCTCAGCGCGTCGGTCCGGTTCTCCTCGGGGGACCTGGTCACCCGTTTCCTGGTGGAGACGCTGGCCAGCCGGGACGCCGCGAAGAACCGGTTGCGGGAGACGTACGCCTCGTACCCCGTCGGGCCGTTCCACAAGGTGGACGCCCCGGCGTTGGGCAGCGAGAGCCAGGCGTTCGTCGGGCCGCTGTCGGCGGGGGACGGGGTGAGCATCGTGGTGCGCTCGGGCACCGTGGTGGCGAGCGTGACGACGGAGGGCGGTCCGGTGGACCTGCCCGCCGCCCGGCGGTTCGCCGTGATGCTGGTCAACCGGATCGAGCAGGCGCAGTCGGGGAAGACGCCGGACGCCGGGCTGGGTGCGGCCTGACGGACCCTATGAACAGGCCGGCAGCAGGCCGAGCGCCAGCAGGGTGTCCAGCGCGCAGTGCGGTACGTCCCAGTCGGGCAGCGGTCCGCTCCGCCCGGTGAGGGTGGCGCAGGCGGCGGTGAGGGCGGCCTCGGCGGCGAGCAGGTCGTCGGCGAGGACGAAGGCGACCCCGTCGACCGCGCCCGGGCCGGTCAGGATCCGGGCGTGCTCGATCCGGGCCGGTACCGGCAGCCCGCGTGCCAGTCCGTCCCGGACGGCCTCCGGGGAGGGCGGGGGAGGGGCCGTCGGGGGGCCGTCGGGACGGTACGGGGCGCGCAGGTGGAAGCGAATGGCGTGCACGGGAACCAGCCTGACCGATCGTCGGCGCAGGTGGTGGCGTGCGCGGTGTCAGAAAACTGTCAGGCAGCAAGATGCCACCGGTCGCACCCTCGGTCCGGGCGGTGCTGGGCTGGGGAAACCGGTGTCGGGCGCCCGTGATCTGAACTCTTGGGTGGTCTTCGCCCGGGTGCTCAAGCTGTGGGACCAGGACCCGGACGGCTTCGACGACGACTACCTGATCGTCCTGCAGTCGCGCGCCTACGCCGCCCTCACCACGACCTGGTCGAGGCACTGCCCGAGCCCTCCGCGGGGGACCGCCGCGCGCTTCGAGGCGGCCGTCGGCGCGTACCGGCGCACCGCCGTCGAGCTGGGCTCCGCCCGCCGGGCCGCGACCTCCCGCCGGTACACCGCCGACGCCGCCGCCCGGCAGCGGCGCCTCGCCGAGGCGACGGCCGAACTGCGCGAGCTGCTGGCCCCTGCGCGAGGCGGCGCAGGTGCTGGCCGAGCTGCGGGCGAGGTTCACGTCCGGCTGAGGGGGGCGGGGCGGGGATCCCGGCAGTGGTGCGTTCAGCCTCGGTCACGATGCGCACGAACTACCGTGGCAGGTGTTGTCCGTCATCTGTCAGGGAGCGAATCCACGCGACCGGCGCCCGCCGGGACGGGCCCCGCCGCCTTGAGCGTCCGCAGGACCGGCGCCGACTCCAGGGCCGTGATCCCCGGGACCTCCCCCAGCCGTCGGGTCAGGTAGCGGTGCAGGTCGGCCGGGTCGGTGCACAGGGCGAGGGCCACCAGGCTGCTGGGGCCGGTCGTGGCGGCGACGAAGGCGAGCTCGCGGTGGGTGGCCAGGGCGCGGCCCACCCGGTCGACGTGGGCGGGGGTGACGCTCAGCCAGAGCAGCGCCTGCAGGCCGGCCCCCAGCAGTCGCGGGTCCAGCTCCACGTCGAGGAAGACCGTTCCGTCGGCGCGCAGTTCGGCGAGTCGGCGGGCGACGGTGGCCGGGGTGCGTCCGGTGGCCGCGGCGAGCTCGCCGAGCGGCGTGCGGCCGTCGACGTGCAGCGCGCCGAGCAGCGCCAGGTCGGCGGTGTCCAGACCGTGCGGACGCCCCACCGGCTCAGGCCCCTCGGGAACCCGGAGTCCGGCCTGCTGCTCCTCGGTGAGCGCCTCGGTGCTCACCGGCCAGGCGGTCGGGCCGCCCCGGTAGGTGTGCAGCAGGCAGTGGGCGGAGACGGCGGTGACGGCGGCGGTGCGCGGGATGTCGCGCAGCAGCAGGCTGTGGCCGTCCGGGCCGGGGTCGGTCGCCACGATCGTGGTGATCTCGGTGCCGCCGGAGGTGAGCTTCACCCAGGCGGTGTCCTCGCGTCGGACCAGTGCCCGGGCGAGCCGTTGCGCCGTGTGCGGCCCGGCGGTCAGCCGCACCAGCCACTGGGCCCGTCCGGCCCGGTGCGGGTCGGCCAGCCCGACCACCCGGAGCCCGGCCTCGGACCGCAGCCGCCGGTAGCGGCGGGCGACGGTCTGCGGCGAGACGTCGAGCACCGCCGCGATCCGGCTGAACGGCGCGCGCCCGTCCACCCGCAGGGCGTGGACGAGGGCGCGGTCGAGCTCATCGAGCATGCGTGGCTTCCCGGTGGTCGGCGGTGCGGTCGTCCGATTCTGCCGCCCCGGCCGGTCCGGGCGTGGTCATCCACCGTGCTGCCGCCGCGACGGCCGCGAGTGCCGCCCCCGCCGCCCAGCAGGCCCGCTGCGCCCCGGCGGCGTCGGGGACGGCCAGGTAGACGCGCCCGAGCAGGGCCACGCCCACGGTGGCGCCGAGCTGTTGGACGGCGTTGAGCAGGCCCGCCGCCGAGCCGGTCTCCTGCGGCCGCAGCGGTCGCAGGGCGGTGGTGAAGAAGGCCGGGGTGAACAGGCCTTGTCCGAGGCCGACCACCGCGAGCGCGTACGGCAGCGACCCCGGCCGTTCGCCGGTGCGGTAGGCGGCGACGGTGGCCAGCAGTCCCACCGCCAGGACGGCGAGCCCGGCGGGCATCACCCGCGCCCCGTACCGCCGGACCAGCGAACCGCCCGCCCACAGCGAGCCGGCCGCGAGCCCCGCCGACATCGGCAGCAGGGTCAGTCCGCAGGCCAACGCATCGGCTCCGGCGGCGAGTTGGAGTTGCAGCACGACGACCACGGTGAGCCCGGTGGTGACCGCGAAGGCCAGCGCCAGGGCGAGCAGGGCGGCCGGGAAGCGCACCGAGCGGAACAGGCTCGGCTCCACCAGGGTGTCCGCGCCGCGCCGGGCGCCGTGCCGCTGGTGGCCGACGAAGGCGAGCGCGAGCGCCGCCCCGGCGGCCGTCAGCGGCCAGGGCGCCCCGTCCAGCAGCGGCAGCACCAGCAGCCCGGTCGCCGACGCGGCGAGCGCGCCGCCGACCGGGTCGAGGCCGGGGCGGCGCGGGGCGCGGTCCTCGGCGAGCAGCGGGGCGAGTGCCAGGACGGCGAGCGAGAGCGGCAGGTTGACCAGGAAGACGGCGCGCCAGGAGGAGCCGAACAGGTCGGCGTGGGTGAGCAGCCCGCCGAGCACCGGCCCGGTCACCGCCGCGAGCCCCATCACCGGTCCGATCGCGCCGAGCGCCCGGGCCGTCTCCTCGCCCCGGTACATGGCCCTGATCAGGCCGATGGTCTGCGGCACGATCGCGGCGGCCGCGCCGCCCTGGACGGCCCGGAGGGCGAGCAGCGCACCGAGGGTGGGGGCGCAGGCGCAGGCCAGGGAGGCGAGCAGGAAGACGGTGACGCCGGTCCGGAACACCCGGCGCCGTCCGAACCGGTCGCCGAGCCGGCCGCCGGTGAGCAGCAGGACGGCGAACGGCAGGGTGTAGGCGGAGGTCAGCCAGGGCACGGCGGCCACCGGGCCGCCCAGGTCCGCGCGCATCAGCGGTGCGGCTACCTGGACGACGGTCGCGTCCAGCAGGTTCATCGCCTCGGCGGTGAGCAGTGCGCAGAGCGCGAGTCGGCGGTGCGGGTGGACGGGCATGGGAGTGCTCCGGAATAGGGCGGTCGGGACGTCGCCACCCTCGGTCCGGACGGCCTCCTCCGCCAGTAGCGCCCGCCCGGAACGACGAAAAGCTCCACCGGCCCCGCCCGTGGCGCCGAAAAGCGCCGCTCAGGCCGGGACGGTCACCGCCACCCCGGCGAGCAGGCCGGTGACCGCCGGGGACCAGGGGCGGCCGGTCGGCCCGGTGAGGGTCAGGGTCCGGTGCACGGCGGGCCGGATCGGGACGAGGACGCAGTCGGGCGGCAGCATGGTCAGCGCCAGCGCCGGCATCACCGAGACGCCGACGCCCGCGTGCACCATGCCGATCAGGGTGTTGAGGTCGCGGATGCGGTGGCGCGGCGCGAAGCGGGTGCCGGCCCGGCGGTAGGCCTCGCGGATGTGGCGTTCGCAGCCGCCCTCCGAGAGCAGGAAGTCGTCGTCCTCCAACTCGGCGACGTGGATGGACTCCTGACCGGCCAGCGGGTGGTCGCGGCGCAGCAGCGCGTGCATCGAGTCGGCGCCGAGCGTGACCGCCCCGGGCGGTGGCGACCCGGCGTCGACCAGGACGGCGGCGTCCACCGTGCCGGCCTCCAGCCAGGTGGGCAGCTCGGCGTCCTCGCCCTCGAAGACCCGTACGGTGAGCTGCGGGTACGCCGCCTTCCAGTCCCGCAGCAGCCCGGGCAGCAGCGCCTGGCAGACGGTGGTCGGGGCCGCCAGCCGTACGGTGCCGGTGAGGCCGCCGGAGTGTCGGGTGGCGATGGCGCGCACGGCGGCTGCGGAGGCGACGGCGGTGCGGGCGTGCGGCAGCACCTGCTCGCCGAGCGGGGTGGGCCGGCACGGGGTGCCGCGCCGCAGCACGGGGGCGCCGAGCGAGCGCTCCAGCGCGGCCACGGCGTGCGACACGGCGGACTGACTGATGCCCAGCTCGTCGGCGGCCGCGCCGAAGCCGCCGGTGTCGGCGACCGCGACCAGCGCCCGGAGCTGGGCCAGGTTGACCTCCGAGGCCATGAGAGTTGCTCATCCTTCCGGCACTGCCACTTGTTGGACTCATGTTCCGCCGCCGGGCCACGCTCTGTCCAGCACACGGAAGTGGGAACGGACGGGGAGGTGGTCGGGGTGCGGCGCTGGTTGCCGGGCTTCGTGGCACTGTCGGCGATCTGGGGCGCCAGCTTCGCCCTGATCAAGGTGGCGGTCGAGGCGGGCGTGCCGCCGCTGTGGGTGGCGCTGTCGCGCAGCGCGCTGGGCGCCGCCACGCTGTGGACGGTGCTGCTGCTGCGCGGCGAGCGGGCCCCGCGCGACCGGGTGCTGTGGGGGCACTCGGCGGTGGTCGCGGTGCTGCTCAACACCGTGCCGTTCACCCTGTTCTCGTTCGGCGAGACCAGGGTCAGCTCGGTGCTCGCCGGGGTGATGAACGCGACCACCCCGCTGTTCACCCTGCTGTTCGCGGTGCTGAGCGTCCCCGAGGAGCGCCGCCCGGGCGCCCGCCGGCTCGCCGGCCTCGGGCTCGGCTTCGTCGGCGTGCTCACCGTGCTCGGGGTCTGGCACGGCCTCGGCTCCGGCGAGACCGTCGGCGCCCTCGCCTGCCTGGCCGCCGCCTGCTGCTACGGCGCGGGCTTCGCCTACCTGCGCCGCTTCCTGTCCGGCCGCCCGGAGACCGTCACCACCCTCTCCACCCTCCAGATCACCTGCGCCACCGCCGAGTTGGCCCTGATCGCCCCGGCCGCCGCGGGCCTCCCGCACTGGCCGGGCGGCCCGGCCGCCGCCGCCCTGCTGCTGCTCGGCGCGCTCGGCACGGGCCTGGCCTACCTGCTCAACCTCGGCCTGGTCCGTACGGCCGGCACCGCCGTCGCCTCCGCCGTCACCTACGTCATGCCCCTGTGGTCCACCGCGCTCGGCGCGGCCCTGCTCGCCGAACCGGTCGGCTGGAACGCCCTGGCCGGCGGCATCCTGGTGATCGCCGCCGTCGCCCTCGCCCGCCCCCGCAGGGCCGCGGCCCTCGCGACCCGGAGGGTCCTCGGACGCTCGGGGGCGGCCGGGTGACGGACTTGGGGAGGGCGGGCGGACTGGGCGCGCAGGCGCCGGCCGACCTGTCGACCCGGCCGGAGTGCGACGTGGATCCCGAGCCGCGGGGTTCCACCGCCTCCACCGCCGAGGAGGTCGCCGCAGCGCAGGCGGAGGTCGCGGCCGACCTGGGGTGGTGGGGCTGACGTTCGGTGCCCGGTGGATTACCGGTCGTGCCCGGAGGGCCGCTAGGGTGGCCCCCGTGGTGAGGTCGTGGGATGCGGCGGTCGAGCGGGCGCAGGACCGGTTGGCGGCGGGGGTGCGGTTGCGGGCGGCCGTCGAGGCTGAGGAACGACGGTTCGCCCGCTGGGACTTGGCGTCCCTGGTGGAGGGCGAGCTGGGCGAGCCGGTGGACCCGGACGCGCTGGCGCCGCAGGCCGAGCGGGACTGGCGGGAGCGGCTGGGGGAGAGCGGCCGGGAGTGGCCCGGCGGGGAGCTGTACCGGCGCCGGTACTGGATCCGGGACGACCGGGGCGCGGTCGCCGGGACGGTCGCGGTGGACAACTGGACCAGGGGCCCGAGCCAGCTCGCCGTGTCCTCCCTGTACGTGCGGCCGCGGTCGCGTGGCCAGGGGCTGGCGGCCGCCGCGCTGGACGAGGTGTACGCGGCGGCCACCGCCGAGGGCCTGCCGGGCTTCCGGCTGGAGGCGCACTGGACCTGGCAGTCGGCCGTCCGCTACTACCTGCGCCGCGGGCTGTGGGTGGTGGGCTGGAAGCGCTCGCTGTCGCTCGCCCGGATGCCCCAACTGCCGCTCCACCGGGTGCGCGAGGAGGACGGGCGGCTGCTCCTGCTGGTCGCCGACCGGCAGCGCGGCTGGGTGCCGATACTGGCCGCCGGGCAGGAGGGCCGCTGGCTGCGGCTGGACGAGACGGCGGACTACCGGGGCTGTGACGGCTGGGTGCACGAGTACGCCCGCTCCACGCTGGCGCTGTACCTGGCGCTGGCGGGCCGTCCGCTGGTGCGCGGGCCGCAGTGGTGGGCGGAGGCGTGGCGCTGGGCGGACGCGGGCGAGCCGGAGGGGCTGGCGTCCAGGATCGAGGAGTTCGAACGGGCGGCCCGGGCGTCGGGCCGCACGGTCGTCAGCCCGTACCGGCCGGTGGTGCTGCCGGAGTCGACGCCCCTGGTCTCCCCGCGGCTGGCAGACTCGGGCGATGACTGAGATCGAGATCGACGGCGCGCCCGCCGACCCGGCGCGGCTCGCCGCCCTGGGGCTGCTGAACTACGGGCACTTCACCACGCTGCGGGTCGAGGCGGGCGGCGTCCGCGGTCTGGCGCTGCACCTGGACCGGCTGGTCCGGGACTGCCGGGCGCTGTTCGCCGCCGAGCTGGACCGGGCGGTGGTCAGGGAGCGGATCCGCGCGGTGCTGCCCGCCGACGGCTCCCCGGTGATCGTCCGGGTCACCGGCTACGACCCCGCGCTCGGCCTGGAACGCCCCGCCGCCCCCGCCACCCCCGCCCTGCTGGTGACCACCCGTCCGGCCGCGACCGCCGAGCCCGCCCCGCTGCGGGTGCGCACGGTGGCCTATCGGCGGGAACTGCCCGAGGTGAAGCACGTCGGCCTGTTCGGCCTGGTCCACCACCGTCGCACCGCCCAACTCGCCGGGTACGACGACGTGTTGCTGATCGACGAGGACGGTCTGGTGACCGAGGGCGCGACCTGGAACGTCGCCTTCCTGGCCGGAGACCGGCTGGTGCGGCCCACGGGCCCCAGCCTGCCCGGCGTCACCGAGGCGCTGCTGGCCGGGGCCTACGACGGCCCGCAGTCCCGCGAGCCGGTCCGCGCCGCCGACCTGGCGCGCTTCGACGCGGCCTTCGCGCTCAACGCGGGCGTCGGCCCGCGCCCGCTGGCGGCCGTCGACGGCACCGCCTTCGACCCCGCCCACCCGCTGCTCGCCGAACTGCGCGCCGCCTACCTCGGGATCGCCGCCGACCCGGTGTAGCGGCGGCCGCGCCCCGCCGAGGCGGTGGAGGTGCTGGTGCGCTTCACCGACTACGCGGGGACGTACCTGCTGCACTGCCACGACCTGGAGCACGAGGACATGGCGATGATGGCCGACTTCACCGTGGAGTGAGCCGGTCACACCCGAACGGCCGGCTGCCGGAAGGCGGTTGCCGCGCCGCCCTCCGGCACGCTTCGTCCCATCACCACGACCCGGGGCGGGTGAGCGCGGCGAGGCGCTCCAACTGCTCGTACTGGTCCGCGAGGTCGAGCGCGCCGAGCCGGGCGACGACGTGTTCGGCGCCCGCCTCGGTGTAGCGGCGCAGGGTGGCGGCGACCTGCTCGGGGGTGCCCATGGCGATCGCCTGGATCCGCTCCACCTCCTCCAGCGGCAGGCCGTAGTTGGAGCGGCCGTAGGCGTCCATGGTGCGGCGGGCCGCCTCGGCGTCGTCGTCGATCCGGACGTTGACGAACAGCGCCGGGGTGACGGCCTCCGGCGGACGCCCGGCCTCGCGGGCGGCCCGGCGGACGCCCGCCAACCCGGCGGCGTAGTCGGCCGGTTGGGGCGGGTAGGGCAGCCAGCCGTCGTAGCGGCGCCCGGTCCGGGCCAGCGCCGACGGGGTCGCGCCGCCGAGCCAGACCGGCGGTCCGTCGGGGCGGAACGGGAGTGTGGCGGGCGGGAGTTCGGGGAAGGAGTGGAACTCGCCGTGGAACTCCGTCGCCCCGGCCCACAGCGCCCGCCAGAGCGCGACCGTCTCGTCCAGCCGGGCGAAGCGGCGCTCCCACGGCACCTGGGACAGCTCGTGCAGCGGCTGCCCGAAGCGGCCCGGGAAGCCCGCCCCGACGGTGACCGTCAGCCGTCCGCCGGAGAGCAGGTCCACCGAGGCCAGCGCCTGCGCGGCCTGCACCGGGCGGCGCAGCACCGGCAGCAGCGCGCCGGTGCCGAGCCGGATGCGCTCCGTCACCGGGGCGACCGCCGCCAGCATGGTGAGCGGTTCGATCCGCGGGGTGAGCAGGGAGTCGTTGACGAAGAGCGAGGCGAAGCCCGACTCCTCGGCCCGGCGGGCGAATCCGATCAGGTCGCGCGGGTCGCCGGCGGGCTGCCACTGGGCCTGGCCGGTGGGGAGGAAAACACCGATGTCCATGTCGCTGATCCTGCGCCGTGGTGCGGCATGGGCTCAATTCCCCCGCGGGAATGGCGGGGCGCGCGGCACCCGGATAGAAGTGGGGAATGGACTTCCCCCGGGCGCTGCGCGAGCGCCGCACCGACCGCCGGCTCAGCCAACTCGACCTCGCCACCCGGGCGGGCACCACCCAGCGGCACCTCAGCTTCATCGAGTCCGGCCGCTCCGTGCCCGGGCGGGGCATGGTGGTGCGGCTCGCCGAGTCGCTCGACCTGCCGCTGCGCGACCGCAACGAGCTGCTGGTGGCGGCCGGTTACGCCCCCGTCTACCCGGAGACGCCGCTGGACGGGCCGCGGTTGGCACACGTCCGGGCGGCCATCGACCACCTCCTCGCCGGGCACCTGCCGTACCCCGCGCTGGTGGTCGACCGGCGCGGCGACGTGGTGGCGGCCAACGAGGCGTTGGACGTGATCACGGCGGGCGCCGACCCGCGACTGGTCGGGCCCGGCACCAACGCCTACCGGCTCGCCCTGCACCCGGACGGGCTGGCGCCGCGCATCCGCAACTTCGCCGCCTGGGCCCGGCACATCGTCGAACGCACCCGCCATCTGGGCGAGTTGCACGAGGAGTTGAGCACCTACGTGCCCGAAGCGATGGTCGGCGACCAGCACCTGGGCTTCGCGGTGCCGCTGGAGCTGCGGACCGGGCTCGGCGAGCTGCACCTGATGACGACGGTGACCACCTTCGCCACTGCCGTCGACGTCACGCTCGCCGAGCTCAAGTTGGAGGCCTTCCTGCCCGCGGACGCGCGGACGGCGGAGCTGCTGCTCAGAGCCCGGGGAACCGGTAGTCGGCGGTGATCCGCCCGGCGGCGTCGAGGAGGACGAACTCCACGCCGCCACCCGCGAGTTCACCGGTCTCGACGGACACCATCTCCCAGGCCGGCGTCGGGCTCCGTCCACAAGGCGGCGTAACGGTCGGCGAGTTGCTGGGCACTGGTGGTCATGGTCGGCTCCTTCACGGGTTCGGTCGGTCACTGTGTGCCCCCATCCTCGAAGCGGCGTCGTCACCGGACGATTCCCGCCGGGGAATGGCCGCCCGCTCCCGGAATGGCTTCTGCGGGGCGCCGGTGGGAGGGTCGAGGTGAGGGGGCCCTGGCCGCTGCCCGCAGGAGGTGGACGCGATGAGCGCCGAGGTCAACAAGCAGGTCGTGGAGCGCTTCGACGCGGTGGTCCGGGCCCGGGACATCGGCCTCCTGGACGAGCTCTGCACTCCGGACCTGGTCAACCACGCCCTGGACCCCAGCCGGCCCGCCGGGCTGGAGGGCACCCGGGAGTTCCTGTCCACGGCGGCCGGGCGGTTCGAGGACGACCACTGGCGCAGTTGCCGCACCGTCGCCGAGCACGACCTGGTGGTCCAGTTCGGCCTGCGGGTCGGCCACTGGACGGGTGGCGACTTCCTCGGCTTCCCCACCCACCACGGCGACTACGCCCGTGAGGCCGCCTTCGCCTACCGCCTGCGGGGCGGTCGGATCGCGGAACGCTGGGCGATCCGCGACGACCTGACCATGATCCGGCAGCTCGGCGGCATCCGGCTTTGAGCCGGCTCGGTCGCCCCTGGGCCGGACCGCGGCGAGCAGCGGGTCCACCGTGGCGCCGACGTTGAGGGCGGCCGCCGCGTAGGCGCCGGCCAGGGCGGGGCCGGCGGCCTCGTACCGGACCCGGGTGATCAGCGTGCCGCCGACCGCGAAGGACAGCGCACCGAGCACCAGCACCAGGGCGAACAGGGCGACCGGCGCGGGCGGCCGCGAGGGCGAGCAGCGGCCGGCCGAGCAGCAGCAGTGGCCCGGAGGACGCGGCGGAGGCCGTCGCCTACCGACGGGGGCGAGGCCTGAGTTCCCCGGGCGGCCGCCGCTGCCCGGGGAACGCTTGAGGGATCAGGGCACCAGCAGTCGCAGCGCCTCCCGCCGGACGGTGACCTCGATCGGGAGGGCGGTGATGAACTCGCCGTCGGCGTAGGCGGTGATGCCCGGGGACTCGATCCGCAGGGATGCGGTGCGCAGCGTGGTGACCTCGGGGTGGTGGATGTGGGTGCCCTTGAACAGGGTGGGGAAGAAGCGGGCGATCCGCAGGCGGGGCATGGCGTCGACCAGGGTGAGGTCGAGCAGGCCGTCGTCGGGGAGGGCGGCGGGGCAGATCAGCATGCCGCCGCCGTAGCTGCGGGTGTTGCCGACGGCGGCGAGGGTGAGGTCGCGTTCGATGACGGTGCCGTCGGCGAGGGTGATCCGGAACGGCAGGGGCCGCAGGTTGGCGAACTCGGCGAGGATGGCGAGGTTGTAGCGCATCCGGCCGCGGGGCCAGCGCAGCCGGTTGGCGCGGTCGCTGACCAGGGAGTCGAAGCCGGTGGCGAGGACCGAGCCGTACCAGCGGACGGCGCCGTCCGGACCGGTGATCCGGCCGAGGTCGATGCTCCTCACCCGCCCGGCGGCGATGACCTCGGCGGCGGCCTCGGGGTCGTCGAGCGGCAGGCCGTACTCGCGGGCGTGGTCGTTGCCGGTGCCGGCCGGTATGACGCCGAGCGGGACGGTGCCGTCGGCGAGGGCCTGGAGGGCGAGGTTGATCATGCCGTCGCCGCCGACCACGACCACCGCGTCCGCCCCGCCGGCCGCCGCCTCGCGGGCGAGGCGGACGGCGTCGTCGGCGGAGCGCCCGGCCCGCGGTTCGACCTCGACGCCGAGGGCGCGCAGCCGGGCGACGGCCCGGTGGGCGGCGGGTCCGGCGTGCCCGATGCCCGCCGCCGGGTTGGTGAGAACGGCGACCCTGCGGACGGTTCTCGGCCTCATGCGCCCGCCTCGCTTCGCTCGCCAGGGGCATTCGCCCGCCCGCCCCTTTCGACGACTCTCCCCCAGCCTCCGGCCGGGGGTGCCCCCATGCTGCGCTCGCTCATGAGGGGATCAGCTTGCCGGGGTTGAGGATGCCCGCGGGGTCGAGCTCGGCCTTGACGGCGCGCAGGATGCGCACGCCGAGGTCGCCGATCTCCTCGGTCATCCAGGGCCGGTGGTCGGCGCCGACCGCGTGGTGGTGGGTGATGGTGCCGCCCGCGCCGATGATGGCGTCACCGGCGGCCCGCTTGGCGGCGCCCCACCGGGTGAGCGGGTCCTCGCCGAGGGCGGCGACGACGGTGAAGTAGAGCGAGGCGCCGGTCGGGTAGACGTGCGAGACGTGGCACAGGACGAGCGCGCCGGGCAGGGCGCCGGTCAGGGCCTCGGTGACGGCCGTACGGAGCTGGGCCAGGTCGCTCCAACTGGCCGCCGTCTCCAGGGTTTCGCACAGCGCGCCCGCGTTGAGCAGCGAGTCGCGCAGGTAGGGGGCGCTGAACCGGCCGTGCTCCCAGGCGCGGGCGGGCGCCTCGCCGAGCGAGCTGCCGCCGGCGGCGAGCAGGACCTCGCGGGTGAGGTCGTGCCGGGCGGCGACCTGTTCGGCGTCGCCCTCGAAGACGGTGACGGCCAGACAGCCGCTGACCGCCGGGGAGCCGCCGATCTGCTCGGTCATGGCGAGGTTGACCATGGTCTCGGCCTCGTCGGAGAGCCGGATGACGGTCGGGCCGGTGCCCTGCTGTTCGACGGCGCGCAGCGCCGCCGTCCCGGTGGCGAAGTCGGGGAAGCTCCAGGCCTCGTGGGCCTTGACGGCGGGCAGCGGGTGGACGCGCAGGCGGACGGCGGTGATCACGCCGAGGGTGCCCTCGGAGCCGAGGAAGAGCTGGCGCAGATCGGGGCCGGCGGCGGAGGCGGGGCCGCGGCCGAGTTCGAGCGTCCCGGCGGGGGTGACCACGCGCAGGCCGCGGACCATCTCGTCGAAGCGCCCGTGGCCGGCGGAGTCCTGGCCGGAGGAGCGGGTGGCCGCGAAGCCGCCGATGGTGGCGAAGCGGAAGCTCTGCGGGTAGTGGCCGAGTTCCCAGCCGCGTTCGGCGAGCAGTGCTTCTGCTGCGGGCCCGGTGAGGCCGGCGCCGAGGACGGCCTCGCCGGAGGTCTCGTCGAGGGCGTGGAGGCGGTCGAGGCGGCGCAGGTCGAGCGAGACGACGGCTTCGAGGCCGCCGCGCTCGGGGTCCAGGCCGCCGACCACGCTGGTGCCGCCGCCGAACGGGACGACGGCGATCCGGCGTTCGGCGCACACGGCCAGCACGGCGGCGATCTCGGCTTCGTCGCCGGGCACGACCACGGCGTCGGGCGCGTCCTGCGGCTCGCGGCTGCGGCGGCGCAGCAGGTCGGGGGTGGACTTGCCGCCGGCCCGGGGCAGGCGGTCGGCGTCGGCGGCGCTGACGTGCGTCTCGCCGACGGCGGCGGCGAGCGCCTCCAGGGCGTCGGCGGTGATCCGGGACGGACGCAGCACGACCTCGGCGGCGCTCGGCCCGGGGGCGGCGTCGCCGGTGACGCCGAGGGCGGCGGCGAGCAGTCCCTTGATGTCCGCGGACAGCTCCTTGGCGAGGGCCGGGTCGCCCCAGGCGTCCCACTTCATCGGGGGGAGCGGCAGCGCGGCGCCGGCTGCCCCTGCTTGCGTCTCAGGTGCCATGCGTTACAGTTTCACACATCATGTCAAGTAGTAACGCCACGGCCGGAGCGCCGCGCAGCACCGACGACGCGATCCTGGACGCCGCCGCCGACCTGATCGTCCACCTCGGCGTCCGCCGCACCCAGCTGGCGGAGATCGCGCGCCGCGCCGGGGTCAGCCGCCCGACCGTCTACCGGCGCTGGCCGGACGTCCAGGCGGTGATCGGCGCGCTGCTCACCCGCGAGATCCTGGCCACCCTGGAGGGCACCTCGCTGGACGTCCACGACCGGGAGACCTTCGTGGACCGGGTGGTCGAGGTCGCCGTACGGCTGCGCGACCACCCGGTGCTCGGCGCGCTGCTCCACTCCGACGACTCCGACCTGTTGCTCCGGTACGTGGTCGAGCGGCTCGGCGCCAGCCAGCGCGGCCTGCTGGAGGCGCTGCGCACCGGCATCGAGCAGGGGCAGGCCGAGGGTTCGGTCCGGGCCGGCGAGCCGACCGAACTGGCCGCCATGGTCCTGCTGATCGCCCAGTCCACCGTCCAGTCGCACCGCATGGTCGCCTCCTTGCTGCCCGAGGCGGCCTGGCGGCGCGAACTGGCCAGAGCGCTGAACGGATACCTCGCCCCATGACCTCCACCGCAGGCCGTCCCACCGCAGGCCCGTTCGCGGGCACCACCCGACTCAACGGCGTCCGCCGGACGGTGGAGCTCGACGCGCTCGCCGACGACCCGCACGTCGACCTGCTGGTGATCGGCGGCGGGGTCACCGGCGCCGGGGTGGCGCTGGACGCCGCCGCGCGCGGCCTGCGGACCGTCCTGGTCGAAGCCCGCGACCTCGCCTTCGGAACGAGCCGTTGGAGTTCCAAGCTGGTGCACGGCGGCCTGCGCTACCTCGCCTCCGGGCGGGTCAAGGTGGCCCGGGAGAGCGCCGTCGAACGCGGCGTGCTGATGACCCGTACCGCCCCGCACCTGGTCCGCGCACTGCCACAACTGGTGCCGCTGCTCCCGGACTTGCTGCGCCCGGGCCAGGCCTCGCTGATCCGCGCGGGCTTCCATGCCGGGGACGCGCTGCGGCTGGGCGCCGGGACGCCGGGGGCACTGCTGCCCCGGATGCGCCGGATCGACGCGGCCCGCACTCGGCAGCTGGTCCCGGGAGTCCGGACGGCGGGCCTGCGCGGAGCGCTGGTCGCGCACGACGGCCAACTCGTGGACGACGCACGTCTGGTGGTCGCGCTGGCGCGCACCGCCGCGCAGTACGGGGCGAGCGTGCTGACCCGGGTGCGGGCGCAGGAGGTGACCGGGACCTCCGCCCGGCTGGTCGACGCGCTGAGCGGCCAGACCCTGACCGTCACCGCGGGCGCGGTCGTCAACGCCACCGGCGTGTGGGCGGGCGAGGTGGACACCTCGATCAAGCTGCGGCCCAGCCGCGGCACCCATCTGCTGGTGGACGCCGCGGCCCTGGGGCACCCGGTCGCCGCGCTCACCGTGCCCGTCCCCGGCTCCACCAGCCGCTTCGTCTTCGCGCTGCCGCAGCAGCTCGGCCGGGTGGCGATCGGGCTGACCGACGAGGACGCGCCGGGCCCGATCCCGGACCAGCCGCAGCCCACCGAGGCCGAGCTGAGCTTCCTCCTGGACACCGTCAACGGCGCCCTCGCCACCGCGCTCACCAGGGCGGACGTGCGCGGCGCCTACGCCGGACTGCGCCCGCTGATCGACACCGGGGGCGGCAGCACCGCCGACATCTCCCGCGAGCACGCGGTGCTGGAGTCCCCGTCCGGGATGATCACCGTGGTCGGCGGCAAGCTCACCACCTACCGGCGGATGGCCGAGGACGCGGTGGACGCCGCCGTCCGGCTGCGCGGCCTGCCCGCCCGCACCTGCTGGACGGCCCGCCTGCCGCTGGTCGGCGCCCCCGGCCACCGCGACAGCCGCCCGACCCCGGCCGGCGCGGTGCCCGCGGCGCTGCGCGCCCGGCACGGCGGCGCGGCCCACGAGGTGCTGGCAGCGGGGGAGTTGACGCCGGTGGCGGAGCGCCTGGAGGTCACCCGCGCCGAGGTCGCGTACGCGGTCACCCACGAGGGCGCGCTGGACGTCGCCGACGTCCTCGACCGCCGTACCAGGATCGGCCTGGTGGCCGAGGACGCCGAGCGGGCCCGGGGGGCGGTCGAGGAGATCATCGCGGAGCTCGCGGCGGGGTAGCGGCCCGTCGCGGGCCCTCGCGCCGCAGGGCGCGGTCGGGGCTCAGCCGGCCCGGGGGAACGGGGCGAGGTCCGGCTCGACCCGGGTGCTGCGGGCCCGTTCGCCCGCCGGCGTCTCGGGCATGGCGGTTCAGCGGGCGGTGCGTTCCGGCATCGGGTGCTCGGCGCCCGCGAGTTCCAGCACGCAGGCCAGCGGGTGCTCCGCCCGGCCCGTGCGGTCCAGCCGTACGGACAGCGGCCGCGGTGGCTCCTCGGCGAGTTGCCCGGACAGGGTCAGCGGGTAGCTGCCGTGGCCGTGGACGCGGTGGAAGGCGCACTCCTTGCCGTCCACCAGCAGCTCGGTCTCGGTGATCCATCCGGAGCGGACGTTGACGGTGACGGAGTGCCCGCTCCGGTCGAGGTGGAAGCTGTACCGCTGGCGCATGGGAACCTCCCGCGAAGGCCTCGGATCGAGGCGGCCACCGGGCTTGAGGCGATTCACCGCCAGTCTAGGTCTGCCCCGTGGCCCGGGCGCCCCGGCAGGTGAACTGGCGGTTCCCTCCCGCGCCCCTGAGAAATCCCCGGGCCGGGCCCGCCTGCAGGCGGATTCTCGTGATCTCTACAGTGCTGTAGATTCGTCCGCAGGGAGAGATCCGAGGAGGGCATTGTGGGAGTTTCGCTGGCCAAGGGCGGCAACGTCTCGCTGAGCAAGGAGGCGCCCGGTCTGAGCGCCGTGATCGTGGGCCTCGGCTGGGACGTGCGCACCACCACCGGGGCCGACTACGACCTGGACGCCAGTGCGCTGCTGTGCAACGCGCTCGGCAAGGTGGTCTCGGACCAGCACTTCGTCTTCTTCAACAACCTGCGCAGCCCCGAGGGTTCGGTCGAGCACAGCGGCGACAACCTGACCGGTGGCGGCGACGGCGACGACGAGCAGATCAAGGTCGACCTGGCCCGGGTGCCGGCCGACGTCGCCAAGGTGGTCTTCCCGGTGTCGATCTACGACGCCGACGCCCGGCTGCAGAACTTCGGCCAGGTCCGCAACGCCTTCATCCGGATCGTCAACCAGGCCAACGGGCAGGAGATCGCCCGCTACGACCTGACCGAGGACGCCTCGACCGAGACCGCGATGGTCTTCGGCGAGCTGTACCGCAGCGGCGCCGAGTGGAAGTTCCGGGCGATAGGCCAGGGTTACGCCTCCGGCCTGCGCGGCATCGCCACCGACTACGGCGTGAACGTCTGATCCACGCAGCTCGACGGGCGGGCCGGCTCAGAGACTGCCCCCAGGGCCTGTCCTAGCCGGTCCGCCCGAGCGCGTGGCCGCCGAAACCGCCGCTGCCGCTGAGCTGTTCCCGCCACCAGGCGGTCATCGCCGGCTCGTCCATGGCCGACCAGTCGGGCGCCCCGGTGACCTGCGCCCGGCCCAGGGTCCGGCCCAGGTTCACCAACTCCAGCCCGGCCGCGGTCCGTTCGCGGTCGTAGGCGGCCAGCAACGGCGCCCACGAACCACCGCCGAGCCGCCGCCCGGCCTGCTCGAAGGCGTGCGCGTCCTGCAGGGCCTTCACCGCGCCGCTGGTGTTGTGCGGGCGGACGATGGTCGCCGCGTCCCCGCCGATGAGCAGCCGGCCGGCCGTGCGGTGCGGGGTCGCCAGGTCGTAGACCGGCTGCAGCAGGGTCCGTTCGCGCGGGGTCAGCGCGACCACGCCGGCCCAGTACGGCGGCAGCCGCCGCTCGGCGAACTGCCGTAGCCCCTCCAGCTGTTCGTCGCTGAGGGCGCCCGCGGCGACGGCGGTGGGGCCGTCCAGGCGCAGCCAGTCCGGGGTGGGGGCGTAGAACACCCAGTTCACCTGGGTGGTGCCGGGGGTGAGCCCGGGGATGCGGTAGATCACCACCTGGCCGCCGCGGTAGCAGACCGTGATGCACTCCTCCTCCGGCCAGACCCCGGCCCCACCGGGCAGTTCGGCCAGCAGCGCGGAGTCGAAACTGCCGCGCCAGCACACGTACCCGGCGTACTCCGGCAGGGCCTGCGGGCAGACGGCCGCGCGGACCACCGACCGGTAGCCGTCCGCCCCGATCACCAGGTCGTACGGGGTGCGGGTGCCGTCGGCCTGCTCGGTCCAGGCGCCGCCGCCACCATCGCCATCGTCACTGGCGTTGCCGACGGCGGTGACCGTGCTGCCCAGCCGGTACTCCACCGCCGCGGGCGCGCTCTCGCGCAGGGCCTGCCAGAGCACCGCCCAGTGGTGGGAGTGGAACGGGAACGGCTGGGCCCAGAGCAGCCGCCCGCGCCCGTGCGGGCCGTCGCCGTGGCCGGCCGGCTCCCGGGTGACCCAGCTGCGCACGGTGAGCCGGTGGCGCCGGGTGTCCGGGGCGAGATGGCCGGCGTCGACGAGTTCGGCGAAGCGGTCGTTGTGGGTGCAGATCCCCAGCCCGCGGTCCTCCAGTCGGCCCGGGCTGCGTTCCAGCACCACGACCCGTTCCGCGCCGAGCCGGGCCGCCGCCCCGGCGAACGCGCTCCCGGCGATGCTGCCCCCGACCACGGCCACCGAGCCACCCCGCACGGTCGCCCCCTCTCCCGAGCCCGCCGACAGTGCCGTCGGTGATGTCGGGACACGACGATACGCCGCCGGGCCGGGGCGCGGGCGGTACGGGCGTCCGCGCCGAGCGAAGGCTATGCAACTAGTTGCATAGCGCGACGGCCGTCCCCTACTCTGCGGTAACCATCCGGGAGGCACCTCCCCCCGGCCGCCCCCTCAGGAGACGTCGATGAGTGCGACCCCCGGCAGCAGCCGCTACCCGCACCTGCTCAGCCCGCTCGACCTCGGCTTCACCGCCCTGCCCAACCGGGTGATCATGGGCTCGATGCACGTCGGCCTGGAGGAGGCCCCCGGCGGCTACCAGCGGATGGCCGCCTTCTACGCCGAGCGCGCCCGCGGCGGCGTCGGCCTCATCGTCACCGGCGGCATCGCCCCCAACGAGGCCGGGCGGCCCTGGGAGGGCGGCGCGATGCTGACCACCGAGGAGGAGGCCGACGAGCACCGGGTGATCACCGACGCCGTGCACGCCGCCGGCGGGAAGATCGCCCTGCAGATCCTGCACTTCGGCCGCTACGCCTACCACAAGGACCTGGTCGCCCCCAGCGCCCTGCAGGCCCCGATCAGCCCCTTCGTGCCCAACGAGCTCACCGCCGAGCAGGTCGAGCAGACCGTCGAGGACTTCGCCCGCTGCGCCGAACTCGCCCGCCGGGCCGGCTACGACGGCGTCGAGATCATGGGCTCCGAGGGCTACCTGATCAACGAGTTCGTCGTCGCCGCGACGAACCACCGCGAGGACGAGTGGGGCGGCCCCTACGAGCGGCGGATGCGCTTCCCGGTGGAGATCGTCCGCCGGGTCCGCGAGCGGGTCGGCGAGGACTTCATCATCGTCTACCGGCTCTCCATGCTCGACCTGGTCCCCGGCGGCTCCACCCTGGACGAGGTCGTCCAGCTCGCCCAGGCCGTCGAGGCCGCCGGGGCCAGCATCATCAACACCGGCATCGGCTGGCACGAGGCCCGCATCCCCACCATCGCCACCTCCGTGCCGCGCGGCGCCTTCGCCTGGGTCACCAAGCGGGTGATGGGCAAGGTCGGCATCCCGCTGGTCACCACCAACCGCATCAACACCCCGGAAACCGCCGAGCACTTGCTCGCCGACGGCTGCGCCGACCTGGTCTCGATGGCCCGCCCGCTGCTCGCCGACGCCGACTTCGTCGCCAAGGCGCGCGAGGACCGCGCCGAGGCCATCAACACCTGCATCGGCTGCAACCAGGCCTGCCTGGACCACACCTTCAACCTCCAGATCACCTCCTGCCTGGTCAACCCGCGCGCCTGCCACGAGACCGAACTCGTCCTGGCCCCCACCAGGTCGCGCAAGGACCTCGGTGTCGTCGGCGCCGGACCGGCCGGCCTCGCCTTCGCCGTCTCCGCCGCCGAACGCGGCCACGCCGTCACCCTGTACGACGCCGCCGAGAGCATCGGCGGGCAGCTGAACATCGCCCGGCGCATCCCCGGCAAGGAGGAGTTCGACGAGACGCTGCGCTACTTCCGCACCCGGCTGGCCGAGTTGGGCGTCACGCAGCGACTCGGTGCGACCGTCACCGCCGAGCAGCTGGCCGGGGCCGGGCACGACGAGATCGTCCTCGCGACCGGCGTCACTCCCCGAACTCCCGCCGACATCCCGGGAATCGACCACCCCAGCGTGCTCGGCTACCTGGACGTGCTGCGCGACGGCGCACCGGTCGGCGAGCGGGTCGCCATCCTCGGCGCGGGCGGGATCGGCTTCGACGTGGCCGAGTACCTCACCGACCAGGGCGACCAGGCGAGCCTCAACCCGCCGGTGTTCCAGGCGAAGTGGGGCATCGACCCGGAGTACCGCGAGCGCGGCGGCCTGCGCGCGCCCGAGCGGCCGACGCCCCCGCGCAGCGTCCACCTGCTGCAGCGCAAGACCGGCAAGGTCGGCGCCGGACTCGGCAAGACCACCGGCTGGATCCACCGCACCGAACTCAAGCACCGCGGCGTCACCATGGTCGCCGGCGCCACCTACGACCTGATCGACGACGCCGGGCTGCACTTCACCGTCGACGGCGAGCGCCAACTCCTCCCCGTGGACACCGTGGTGCTCTGCACCGGCCAGGAGCCGCGCCGCGACCTGGACGAGGCGCTGCGCGAGCGCGGCCTGTCCGTGCACGTGATCGGCGGCGCGGACGTGGCGGCCGAGCTGGACGCCAAGCGGGCCATCAAGCAGGGCACCGAGCTGGCCGCGACCATCTGACGTCGGGTGGCCGGGGGGCTACCCGGCGCACCGGGGCCCGCGGCACCGCGCCGCGGGCCCGGTCCGCTGTTCCTCCCGACTCCCGATCCCGGTCGCTGAACCGCTGACCTGCCGACCCGCTGACCTGCGCCGATGCCCGCCCGCGCGCCCGGCCCGACCCCCGGTGGGAGACTGGTGCCCTGTCCCTGTCCTGACTCTCGACCGGGGGGCCAGCATGTCTCTCCCGAGGCCTCTCCACGCCCTCACCGCCGCCGTCCTGGTCGTTGCGGCCGCCCTGGGCCCGGCCGCTGCCGCCGGGGCGGCCGGCGCCGTCGGTGACGCACCCACTCCGACGCTGCCCTCCGCCGACCAGCTGAAGCCGGCGTTGCTCACCGTGGACGACGTCGGCCCCGGCTACACCGAGGTCCCCAGCACCGAGAGCCCCAGCCCCAGCCCCAGCGCGAACCCGACCCCGGTCAGCGGCTGCGACGCGCTCAGCGCCCTGATCAACATGCACGCCACCGCGCCCGGCCCCGGGACCCCGCACGCCGAGACCGAACTCGACGGCCAGGACGGCAACCCGATGGTGATCGAGTCCCTCACCGCCGAGGACCCGGCCAAGCTGACCACCGACTTCAACACCGCCACCGACGCCTTCAAGACCTGTCACACCATCACCTTCAACGCCGGCACCGAGGACTCGGTGACCTTCACCGTCACCCCCGTCACCCTCGGCGACCGCCCGGACGCCCCGGCCGTCCGCCTCGACGGCACCGTCGCCGGTGTCCAGCTCAACGCCTACCTCGGCGTCGAACGCTTCGGCACCGTCGCCATGGCCTACGGCTTCTTCCAGCGCCAGGCGTCGGACTCCCAGACCGCCTCGATGCAGTACCGCACCGCCGTCGCCAAGGTCGAGCACATCCTCGGCACCACCGCGGGCAGCACCACCCCGCCCACCGCCGTCGCCACCCAGGGCATGTCGGTCTGACGCCGCCGCGAACACGGCGCGGCCCCCGTCGAGCAAAGCGCTCGACGGGGGCCGGGGTGTGCCCGGTCAGTACGAGCCGGTCCGCTCCCACCCGTTGGCGGTCGTGTCCTTGGCCTGCGAGGTGAGGTCCGCGTCGTTGACCATCCGGGTCCAGAGGGGGCCGCCCGAGGGCGAGGAGACGCCGTAGGACTGGCCGGCGCTGTTGGTGACGGTCAGCAACTCGCCGGGGACCGAGTACCGGTCGCGCCCCCACGCGGCCCGACAGGACGGGCTGTAGCGCAGCTCCAGCGAGCCGCTGGTGGAGACGGTGACGGCGTCGTCCGCACAGGTGGTGGCGGCCGGGTCCAGGCCGTTGCAGCCGCTCGCGTAGCAGTTGGTGGCGGCGGAGGCCGGGCCGGCCGCGAGCACCGCCCCCGACATCGCCAGCACCAGGGTGGCGCCGGCCGTGATCGTCTTTCGGGCGATGGAACGCATGGGGTCCTCCGGAACGGTGCGGGATGGAACGGATCAGCACCCCAATCTCGGGCCCCGCGCCACCGTCCCGCTAG
This sequence comes from Kitasatospora sp. NPDC001683, assembly GCF_053596495.1. Classification (NCBI taxonomy): domain Bacteria; kingdom Bacillati; phylum Actinomycetota; class Actinomycetes; order Kitasatosporales; family Streptomycetaceae; genus Kitasatospora; species Kitasatospora sp. NPDC001683. The sequence continues at coordinate 94,142 of NZ_JBSFGK010000018.1, read as the reverse complement.
CCTTCGCGGGTCCCGGGGACGTCCCCGCCCGTCCCGGGACACCCACCGCGAGCGGGCGGCCGCACCCCCGTCGCGGCCGCCCGGTCCCGTCCCCCGTGCCCGGTGTCACGGAAGGAACTTGACCTCCGGGAAGCGCGGCGACGGTCCGTCGAGCAGGGAGCCACGGCGGTGGCGGAGGTGGAGGTCGAAGAAGGCGAGCGGGTAGGCCTGCTGGATGCGGGTGGAGCTGTCGGCGGGGAGCGTGCCGACCATCTGCTGGACCTGCTGCTCGGGGATGCCGAGGAGCTTGCCCACCTGGGGTATCAGCACCGCGGCGTCCTCGTACGAGAGGTGGCGGACGCCGTCGGCCTGGATGTTGAGCCGCCAGCCGCGCAGGTGGTTCCAGAAGGTCACCGCGTTCGGGTTCTGGTCGCGGTCGAACTCGGCGGTCAGCATCAGGAAGGGGCGGTCGACGTCGGTGATGGTGATGCCTCCCATCGGCCCGTCGATGCTGAGGCCGGCCCGGACGCGGCGGTCGGCCATGATGACGGCGGCGGTCGCCGAGCCGCCCTTGGACCAGCCGAACATGCCGACGTCGAGCGGGTCGGGGGCGCCGAGCAGGCCGTCGGGCAGGGCCTTTCCGTCGACGTCGGGGTTGCGTCCGGCGGCGAGTTCCTCGACGCAGTCCAGCACGAAGCGGGCGTCGGCGGCGTAGTCCCGCGGGCTCAGATTGGGCGCGCCGTCGATCCACGGGGTGAGGACGCGGCCGTCGGGGAACTCGGTGAAGGCGTCCCAGGTGTGGTCGACGGTGACCACGACGTAGCCGTGGCTGGCGAGCTCCTGGACGGTGATCGTGTTGGCGGCCCGGTTGGCGTGGGCGCCGTGGGAGTAGACGACGACGGGCAGGCGCTGGCCGAAGCGGTGGACGGGCGCGCCCACGTGCCCGGCGGTGAGCGGGCCGGCGGTGACGGGGAGCGGGTAGTTCTGGTCGTCCAGGAAGGCCTTCAGGGCGCCGTCGGTCATCCAGGGCGCGAGCGGGAAGTCGCCGGCGTGCTGGGCGGGGTACCAGACGCTCGCCATCAGCTCGCGGTAGCGGCCGGGGCCGGCGAACGGGTCCGGCCGGGAGGTGTCGCGCAGGTGCAGGGCGACCGTGCCGACCCGGTGCGGGCCGGTGGGCTCGGGCAGGGTGATCCGCCCGGGCGTGGGGGACGGGGCGGGGGAGGGGGCGTCCGCCGCCCGTGCGGTGGAGGCCAGGCCGAGTGGGGCGGCGGCACCCAGGGCCAGTGCGGTGCCCAGCATGCGACGGCGGGTCAGTCCGTTGGGGCGGGTGAACGGCGTGGTGTCCATGCGGGGAACGCTGTCACGCGGCGCGGGCCGGCAGCATCGGCCCACCGATTGATCTCCCGGGCGCCCGCATTGGTCCACGGGTCTACATCCCCGGGCTGATGACGGGTCACGACGAAGCCCGGGCGCGCGGTGGGGTTCCGCGGGCCCGGGCTCCGCTTGCCGGTGGGGTCTCCGGCCGTGTGCGTCAGGTCAGTTGAAGACCAGGACGTCGGTGCGCATCGGCAGCGAGCTGCCCCAGTCGATGTTGATCTTGAAGGTCACCACGCCGTTGCCGGGGGCGATGCTCGAGACCTGGAAGGCGGCGGCGCCGACGAACCGGTTCCCGCTGGAGTCGATCTCGGAGGCGGTGATCACGACGGTCGAGTTGATCCCGATGACGTTCCACGGGAGCTGGAGGTTGAAGATCCCGTGCGCCGGGGTCCAGGTCCACCAGGCCCGCCACACGGCACCGACGTTGCCGCCGACGTCCGCGAGGTTCTCGCGGTGGATGGTGGGCTGGGAGTGGTCCGCGATCTGCGGGATCTCGGAGGCGGAGGATTCGGTTGCGGTCATGGCGGCAACTCCTTACGCCGGGAGAGCCTCAAGAAGCCCTCCGATTACTCCGAGTGTCCGTCAGTGTGCGGAGTGTCGCAATCACTCGTCCGGGTGAAGCTCCGGCGCGTCGGCGCACATCGACCCGCTCCCGACCTCCCCCCCATCTCGGGCATCCGCATCGGGTCAAGTAGCCTCGCGCGCCGCCCAGTTGACCGCCCCGGCGTCGAGCCTCTCGCGCCCATGTGCTGACGGGTCCGAACTCCCGTCGGCACGGACCGGGTTGCCGGGCGGGGATCAGGCCGGTTCGTACGTCGCCCGCCGGACCAGCGCCCGCGCCCGGGGCCCGTCCATCGGGTGTGCGAAGAGGTACCCCTGCCCGAGCGGGCAGCCCATGGCGGCGAGCAGGTCGCGCTGGTCCGGGTGCTCGATGCCCTCGGCGATGACCTGGACGCCGAGGGTGTCGGCGATCCGGGTGATGCCCTCGACCAGGGCGTGCTGCTGGGGGGAGAGGCCGAGTCCGTCGATGAAGGACTTGTCGATCTTCAGCAGGGAGATCGGGAACTCCCGCAGGTAGGACAGCGAGGAGTAGCCGGTTCCGAAGTCGTCGATGGCGAGGCCGATGCCGAGGTCGCCGAGGGTGTCCATGTCGGCGCGCAGCCGGTCGTCGCGGCGCATCAGGACGGATTCGGTGAGTTCCAGGACGAGGGTGCGCGGGTCGATGCCGGAGGAGTCCAGGGCGTGGCGGACCACGTCCACGAAGCCGGCGTCGCGGAACTGGCGGGCGGAGACGTTGACGTTGACCCGCAGTGGGGGGAGGCCGGCGGCGGCGCGGGCGGCGTGCCAGACCGCGGCCTCCTCGGCGGCGCGTTCCAGGACCCACGCGCCGAGCGGGACGATCTGGCCGCTCTCCTCGGCGAGGGCGATGAACTCGTCGGGCAGCACCATGCCGCGCCGGTCGTGCGGCCAGCGGACCAGGGCCTCGAAGGCCACCAGGTCGCCGGTTCGCAGGTCGACGATCGGCTGGTAGTACAGGTGGAAGGCCGCTTCCGCGATGGCGGAGTCCAGGTTCTCGTTCAGCTCGTGCCGCTCCACCAGCCCGGCCTGCAGGGCCGGCCGGTAGTGGCACCACTGGCGGCGGCCGGCCGCCTTCGCCGAGTAGAGCGCGAGGTCGGCGTGGGTGAGCAGTTCGGCGGCGTCCACGCTGTCCTCGGTGGTCGCCACGCCGATGCTGGCGCTCACCCGGACGGCGCCCGCGCTGAGCTTGAACGGTTCGGCGAACACCGAGAGCACCACGCCCGCGATGGTGTCCACGTCGCTCGGGCACAGCGCGTCCTCGACCAGGACGGCGAACTCGTCGCCGCCGAGCCGGGCGGCGGTGTCCGAGCTGCGCAGCGCGGTGGAGATCCGCAGCGAGACGGCGACCAGCAGTTCGTCGCCCACCGCGTGGCCCTGGGTGTCGTTGACCACCTTGAAGTCGTCCAGGTCGATGAACAGCACCCCGGTGACGGCCCCGCTGCGCTCGCCGCGCGAGAGCGCGTGGCCGACCCGGTCCTGGAACAGCACCCGGTTGGCGAGGCCGGTCAGCGAGTCGTGGAAGGCCCGGTGGGTCAGCTCGCGCTCCATCTGGCGCTGCTCGGTGACGTCGCGCAGGGTGAGCACCAGGCCGCCGACCGTCGGGTCGTCGCGCAGGTCGGTGTAGCGGACCTCGGCCTCGATCGGGGTGCGGTCCTGGCGCAGCAGCCGCCAGTGCTCGCGCGGTTGGTCGCCCCGGTGCGGGTCGGCGGGGCCGCGCATCCGGGCCAGCGCCTTGCCGACCTCCCGGCTGTCCTCGGGCGGGACGAGGTCGGTCAGCAGGGTGCCGTCCAGGCTGGGGTGGCCGAGCACGCGCTCGGCGGAGGAGGAGGCGTAGCGGATGCCGTCGCCGGCGTCGAGGATCAGGATGACGTCGCTGGCGTTCTGCACCAGGGTGCGGAAGTACAGCTCGCTGTTGCGCCGGGCGATCTCCCGGCTCAGCACCACGCGTTCGACGGCCAGGGCGGCCTGCGCGGCCAGGATCTCCAGCGAGCCCCAGAGGCTGGTCAGCTCCTGCTCGGTGCCGGTGACCACGAGCGCGCCGATCAGCGGGTCGCCGGAGGGGCGTTCGGCCAGCACGAGGGGGCAGACCAGGGCGGCGGGCATGCCGCCGAGGTGGGCGGGCAGGTCGACGGAGCCGACCGGCAGCAGGCGGGTCTCGCGGTGGGCGGCGAGGCGGGCGAGCACCTCGGCCTCCCGGGGAGCGAGCACCTCGGCCTCCTGGTGGACCTCCGCCCGTCCGTCCTGAGCGGCGTCCGTGCCGTTGCCGGCCCGCCGGACGTGCAGCACCCCCGACTCGGTGACCGCGAGCAGCGCGACGTGCCCGCGCTCGGCGGGCATCAGGGTGGAGGCGGCGGACTGGACGGCGTCCGCGACCTCCGCCACCGTGACGGCCGCGGTCAGTCGGGCGCCGGCCTCGCGCAGCGTCCGTTCGCGGGCCACCGCCTGGCGCCGGGCGACCACCACGACGGCCAGCCGGGCCAGCACCAGCAGGTAGAGCAGGGCGGAGAAGGCGCCGATCACGCCCGCGTTGCTGGTGTTCGCGGCCAGCGACTCGATGATCAGGATGGCGGGCGCGATCAGCGAGGCCAGGGTCAGCAGGGCGAGCCGGGTGGCCGAGAGGTCGGGCTGCTGGGTGGGGACGGGCCTGGTCAGCTCGACCATCGAGGGGTGCAGCGCGGCCGCGCCCCAGGCGGTGTAGAAGGCGGCCCAGCCGAGCTCGACGCCGGTGCCGATGTGCCAGGTGCCGTGCAGCTGGATCAGTCCGTACAGGACGTCCGAGGTGAGCAGGCCGAGGGCGCCGGCGGTGAGCAGTTGCAGCGAGCGGGAGTTGCCGCCGCGCGGGGTCAACAGCCGCAGCAGCAGGGCGAGCACGACCACGTCGCCGAGCGGGTAGGCGATCGAGACGGCCTTCTGGAACCAGGTGAGGTCCGGGTTCCGGGCGTACGGGAGGATCAGGTAGATCCAGACGAGCAGGGCCAGGCCGAGCGTGATGATCAGGGCGTCGAGCAGTCCGGCGCGGTCCTGACGGGCCGTGCGCCAGCGGATGAAGCCGAGCAGGCCGATCGCGTACAGCACGAACTCGGCCAGGTAGAAGCCGTCGGCGACGGACGGGAACGGGTTCTTCAGGTGCAGGATGTCGAGTTGGAGGGCCTGCACCGCCTCGCCGGTGGTGAAGCTGAGGTTGGCCAGCGCCAGCAGGTACCAGAACAGCGGGTGCCGGGGGCGGTTGAGCCGCACGCCGGCCACGATGGCGGCGACGCCGCCCAGGCCCGTGCCCGTCCACCAGATGATCCGCAGACCGGGGTCGGCGAAGTAGATGCCGGTGAACAGCACCATCCAGAGCAGGTAACAGGCCATCAGGCGTTGTCGCCGGCGAGTCAACGAGGCTACCTCCTCCACGGCATCACCCTGCCGCCGGGGCGGGGGAGTTCGGTGAGGGCGGGCTTTTCGGGGAACGATCCGGCCACGGTCGAGCAGCGCCCGGCGGATTGATGCGACGGACGTTCTCGGTGCGCCCTGAGTGCGTATAGTCGGAATTGTCGCACTCCCAGCATTCTGCCGCTCCAGCACGAGGTCAAGCCGGTGGACGACGCAGCCGACAGCGCACGGGGCGTACGCACGGATGTGAACTCCGGGCGTCACGCCGTGGTACGGAACGAAGACGGTCAGTACGCGCTCTGGCCCGGGGACTTGACCCTGCCGGCCGGGTGGCGGCAGGTGTACGGGCCGGCCGGGCGGGCGCAGTGCCGGGCCTGGGTGGAACGGAACTGGCAGGGCACGCCGGTCCGCCGTGCCCGCGCCGGCTTCGCGGAAACCGTGCACGGGCTGTTCCGGGCCAGGGCCGCGCACGATCCGGCGGCGGTCGCGGTGGTGGGGGAGGGCGCCACCGCGCTGAGCTACCACGAGCTGGACCGGCGCAGCGACCGGCTGGCGGCCGCGCTGCGGGCCCGGGGGGTCGGGCCGGAGCAGGTGGTGCCGGTCTGCCTGGGGCGCGGGGTGGAGCTGGTGGTGGCCTGGCTGGGGGTGCTCAAGGCGGGCGCGGCCTTCCTGCCGCTGGATCCGGCGCATCCACCGCGGCGGCTCGCCGGGCTGGTGGCGGACTGCGGGGCGCGGGTGGCGGTCACGGACGGTCCCGGGTTCGACGGGGTGGAACGGGTGGAGCCTACTGGGGAGGTTCCGGGAGCCGGGGCGCCGCACGGCGGCACCCCGGCTCCCGCGCCGGACGAGGCCTCCCCGGACGACCTCGCCTACCTGATCTACACCTCCGGCACCACCGGCCGCCCCAAGGGCGTGCCGGTCACCCACCGTTCACTGGTGTTCACCCTCGACCGGGTCATCCGCGCCTACGGCCTCGCCCCCGGCGAGCGGGTGCTCCAGCTGGCCGCGCTCGGCGCGGACACCGCACTGGAGCAGGTGTTCTCCGCGCTGCTCGCGGGTGCGACCGTGGTGCTCGGCGGCCGGGACACCTGGGCGCCCACCGAGCTGGTCCGGCGACTGCCCCGGCTCGGACTGGCCGTCGCCGACTTCACGCCCGCCTACTGGCACCACGTGCTCGACCTGCTGCCGCCCGGCGGCCCCGCCCCGGCCGGACTGCGGCTGGTGGTGCTCGGTGGGGACGTGGTGCACGCCGACGACTGCCGGGCCGGTCTGGAGCGGCTGCCGGGGGTTCGGCTACTCAACGCGTACGGGGTCACCGAGGCGGCCGTCACCTCGTTGCACGGCGAGGTCACTCCAGAGCTGCTGGCCGCGCCGACCGCGCCGGTGCCGATCGGCCGCCCGCTGCCAGGGGTGCGGGTGCACGTGCTGAACCGGCGGCTGCGGCCGGTGCGGCCCGGCGAGCGGGGCGAGATCCACCTCGGCGGGCCGGGCCTGGCCCGCGGCTACTGGCGGCAGGTCGGGCTCACCGCCGAATCGTTCCTACCCGATCCGTACGCGCCGCTGCCCGGCGAGCGGATGTACCGCACCGGCGACGCCGGGCGCTGGCGGGCGGACGGGCAGCTGGAGATCCTCGGGCGCTTCGACGACCAGGTGAAGGTGCGCGGGCACCGGGTCGACCCGGCCGAGGTCGAGGCGGTGCTGGCCGACCACCCGGCGGTGCGGCAGGCCCGGGTCGCGGCCGACGGCAGCGCGCCGGACGGCAGCCGGGTGCTCACCGCCTACTACACCCTCGGGGACGCGGCCGTGGGCCCCGAGCGGCTGCGGGCGTTCCTGGCGGAGCGGTTGCCGGAGTACCTCGTCCCGGCCGAGTTCGTACCGCTGGAGGCCATGCCGCTCACCGCGGCCGGGAAGATCGACCGGCGCTCGTTGCCGCAGGCGGTCCAGGTGCGGACGGCCCCGGTCCCGGCCCCGGGCGCGGCTCCGGCTCCGCTCCCAGCCCCGCGGGCGGGCGCGGTCGTGGGCGCGGTCGCGGGAGAACCCAGCGCCGTGGAGTCCGCCGTCGGGCACCTGTGGGCGGAGCTGCTCGGCTCCGAACTCGTCGGCCCCGACGACGACTTCTTCGCCCTCGGCGGCACCTCGCTGCTCGCCATGGAGATGCTCGCCCGGAGCCGGATGATGTTCGGCCTGGACGTCGGCCACGTCCGCACCCTCACCCGGGCGCTGCTGCGCTCGCCGGTGCTGCGCGACTTCACGGCCGCGCTGCAGGCCGCCCGCACCGGCGTCGTCCGGGGTGAGGCCGCCGTCGACTGGCACGCCGAGGCCGAACTCACCCAGGCCGTCGGGCAGTCCTGGAGCCCCGCGCCCTCCCGGGCCGAGCCCGCCGAGATCCTGCTCACCGGCGCCACCGGCTTCTGCGGCACCCACCTGCTGGACGCCCTGCTCGCCACCACCCGGGCCCGGATCCACTGCCTGGTCCGCGCGCCCGACCAGGAGCACGCCCTGGAACGGCTGCGCGCCAGCCGACAGCGCTTCCTGCGGCGGGACCTCACGGACGCCCGGGTGGTGCCGCTGGTCGGGGACCTCGCCGCGGAACGATTAGGTCTGTCTTATCGTCAGTTCGACTGGCTGGCCGCGCACCTGGACGCGGTCTACCACCTCGGCGGGCAGGTCAACTTCCTCTACCCGTACCACCAGTTGCGCGCGCCCAACGTCGGCGGCACCCGGGAGGTGGTCCGGCTCGCCGGGCACGGCCGGGGCGTGCCGGTGCACTACCTCTCCACCCTCGCCGTGCTGGCCGGCTTCGGCGCGGCCGGCGTCCGCGAGGTCACCGAGCGCACTCCGCTCGCCCACCCCGAGCGGCTCGGCGTCGGCTACGTGGAGAGCAAGTGGGTCGCCGAGCAGCTGCTGCACAACGCGGCGGCTGGCGGGCTGCCGGTCACCGTGCTGCGCACCAACGACGTCACCGGGGACCTGGCGGCCGGGGTGATGAACACCGGCACCGAACTGTGCGCGCTGATCAAGTACTTCGCCGACAGCGGCACCTGCCCGGACGTCCGGCTGCCGCTGGACTTCGTCCCGGCCGACCGGTTCGCCCGCGCGGTCGCCCACATCGCCGCGCACGCGCCCGCCGGCGGCGAGGTCTACCACCTCACCTCGCCGAACCCGGCCGGCCTGCCCGACCTGGTCGACCGGCTCCGGTCGCACGGCCACCCGGTCACCGAACTCCCCTACCGGGCCTGGGTGCAGCGGCTGGTCCGGTTCGCCGCCGGGCATCCGACGCACCCGATCACGCCCTTCGTCCCGCTGTTCGTCGAGCGGGCGCCGAGAACGGAACTGTCCATCAGCGAGCTGTACTTCCAGCCGGTGTTCCCGCGCTTCGACCGGTTGAACGCGGAGGCGGCGCTGGAGGGCAGCGGGATCGAACTGCCGGGCGTGGACGGCGCGCTGCTGGACCACTACCTGGAACGACTGGCGGATGAGGGTTTCCTGTGACGGCCTTCGCTGCGCTGGACCTCCGACTCGCCTCCGGTGACCGGCCGGTGGCGTTCGGCGGGACGCTCGGACCGGAGCAGCTGCTGACGGCGTACCGGCACGGGCTGTTCCCGCTGCCGGCGGCGGACGAGTACGCGAGCGCCTACAACGAGGCGGTGCACGGGGAGGCGGTCGGGGCCGGGGAGGTGGCCCTGCTGCCGGGCGCGGCGGACCCGTACGCGCTGGCCTGGTGGTCACCGGACCCGCGGCCGGTGCTGCGGCCCGGGGAAGTGCGGCTGCCCCGCCGGCTCGCCCGGCGGCTGCGCGGCGCGGCGCAGTGGTTCACGACCGTGGACGCGGCCTTCGGCGCGGTGCTCGAGGCCTGCGCCGAGGGTCGCCAACCCGCTTGGCTCACCGATGGGTTGCGGACGGCGCTGGTGGAGCTGAACGCGCTCGGCGCGGCCCACAGCGTGGAGGTGTGGGAGGACGAGGAGCTGATCGGCGGGGTGTTCGGGGTGGCTGTCTGGCCGGTGCTGAGCCTGGACTCGATGTTCCACCGGCGGCCGGACGCCGCCCGGGTCGCCGTCGCCGACCTCGGCGCCAGGTTCGGCGCCGCGGGCGGGCGGCTGCTCGACGCCCAGTGGGACGGGCCGTACGTGCGCAGCCTCGGGGCGGTGCCGATGGCGCGCTCGCGCTACCTCGCCGAGCTGGCCGGCACCCCCGCGACGGGTACTCTGCCGGGGGGTCGGCTGCCCGTCGCTCGGCTGGTCTGACCAGTCCTTTCGCGGCGACTTGAGCTCACTTCGACAAACTTATTCCTCGTCAGTAACATGACGCTGCGTGTTCAAGCCCTCGATACGCCGGGCCGCACCCGCAGCCCTGCTCACCCTCATCCTCGCCGGAACGGCCGCCTGCGGGCCGACCTCCCCCGGCAACGCCCCGCAGGCCGCCGGTGAACCGGCCGCCGCCGCCAGCACCGCCGACACCGGCGCGACCACCGCCGGGGGCAGCCCGGCGGGTGCCGCGACCGCCCCCGGCGCCCCGCACGCCCGGGCCGGCGTCCCGGCCTCCGGCCGTCCGACGCCGGTCGGCACCAACGTCACGGCCGCGCCGGCCGGCGACAAGCAGGCCGCCATCGGCACCCCCGGCAAGGACGGCGGCGCGGTCACGGCCGCGACCAAGGCCCTCCAGCTCACCGCCTACGACCCGGGCAAGGGCACCGCGGTGCTCACCGCCGGCGGCGCGAGCGCCTCGCCGACCGCCTCTCAGACCGCTTCGCCGACCGCCGGCCCGTCGGCATCCGCGTCCGCCTCCGCCACCGCCGCTGCCGCCGCCGTCCAGCCCGGCCAGCTGATCGCCAGTCCGCCCACCGCCGCCGCCCCGCAGGGCGCGCTGGTCGCCATCACCGGCGTCAACCCCGGTGCGGGCAACACCGTCAACCTCACCACCCGCCCGGCCACCCTCTCCGAACTCCTCGGCGGTACCGAGGCGGACGGCCAGGTGCCGATCGACGTGCACGGCATCCAGGTGACCCCGCTGGTCAAGGACCTCAAGGCCACCGTCGGCGCCGACCTGGGCGGCGTGAAGGCCGACGCCTCCGGCACCCTGGAGGTCGACGTCAACGCCCCCGTCCCGCTGCCCGGCGGCGCCAGCCTGGACGCCTCCGGCTCCCTCCAGCTGCACCCGGCCGTCCACTTCGCCTACCACGGCGCGGCCGCCACCAGCCCGCGCACCGCGTCCATCGGCTTCGACCTCGGCGCCCACGCCAACTGGAAGGTCACCGGCGACGTCGCCCGCAACACCGGCGCGGCACCGATCCGCGTCCCCTTCGCCAAGCTGCAGGCCAGCCCGGTGCTGACCGTCGCCGGTCTGCCCGTGGTCGTCAACCTCGGCCTCACCTGCTACCTGGAGGTCGGCGCCGACGGCCAGGTCCACCTGGAGGTGGCGCAGGACGCCACCGGCACCTGGACCGCGCGCGCCGACTACACCGGCGGCAAGGGCTGGACCTCGGCCACCAGCGCCGACACCAAGATCTCCCCGGTCCACCTCCGCCTCAGCGGCAAGGCCTCCGTCCGCGCCGCCCTCGGCGCCGAGATCAGCCTCGGCCTCTACGACACCGTCGGCGTCGAGACCACCGTCGCCCCCTACCTGGGCGCCAAGGCCGACGGCTCCCTCGCCGTCGACCTTCCCGGCAACACGCCGCAGCTCCAGGGCAGTTGGTCCCTGGTCGGCGGCGTCGACCTGAACGGTGCCCTGACCGCCCACCTGAAGGTCTTCGGCACCCCCATCATCGAGGGCAAGATCCCCTTCCCGCCCTTCCACAAGGAATGGCCCCTGCTCACCGGCTCGGCCTCGCTGCCCGCCCCGCGCCCCAGCAGCAGCTGATCACCCGTAGACGAGCGAGGAGTGGGAAGTCGGCCCCGCCGACTTCCCACTCCTTTCGTCGTTCGGGCCGGCGTCAGTCCTCGATCGCCTGGTAGACCGTGGTCCAGAAGTCGTGGATCATCTGCGCCGAGTTCGGGACGGACATGCCGACCTGGGTGAGCAGGATCCCGGTGAGCCGGTTGTGCGGGTCGGCGTAGGCCGTGGCGCCGCTGCCGCCGTCCCAGCCGAACTGGCCGACCGGTGCGTAGTCGCCGCGGTAGGTGCGCACCGCCATCCCGAAGCCCCAACCGCCGTGCTGCCCCTGGCCGTACGAGAGGTGGACGTTGTCGCGGGCCAGGGCGGTGCGGGCGGCGTTCTGCTCGGGTGTGAGGCGGTCGGTGGTCATCAGCTCGACGGCGGGCCGGGACAGGATCCGCTCGCCGCCGTGGGTGCCGTGGTTCAGCAGCATCCGGAAGTAGGCGTGGTAGTCGTCCACGGTGGAGACCAGCCCGCCACCGCCGCCCGGGAACGCCGGGGGCTTGCTCCAGCGGCCGTCCGCCGCCTCGTCCCAGACGTGGAACTCCCCGCTCCGCGGGTCGGGCGCGTAGAGGGTCGGCAGCCGGTCGATCTTGTCGGCGGGCACGTGGAAGCCGGTGTCCGCCATGCCCAGCGGCTCGAAGACGCGCTCGTGCAGGAAGTCCTCGAACGGCCGCCCGGTGACCCGGGCGACGAGCACGCCGAGCAGATCGCTGGCGATGTGGTACTGCCACCGCTCACCGGGCTGGTGCATCAGCGGGAGCGTGCCGAGGCGGCGCAGCCACTCGTCCGGCTCGGGCATCGGGGTCGGCAGGTCCGGGGTGAGCCCCTGCTCGAAGACCGCGTTCATGATCGGGGTGCCGAGTGCGGTCATGTCCATACCGAGCCCGAAGGTGGAGGTCAGTACGTCCCGTACGGTGATCGGCCGCCGCGCCGGCACGCTTTCGTCCAGCGGGCCGTCGACCCGCTGCAGCACCCGCCGGTTCGCGAGTTCCGGCAGCCACTGCTCGACCGGGTCGTCCAGCCGCAGCCGGCACTCGTCCAGCAGGACCATCGCGGCAGCCACCGAGACCGGCTTGGACGTCGAGGCCATCCGGAAGATCGTGTCCCGGCGCATCGGTGCGCCACCGTCATGGCTCATCGTGCCGAGCGCTTCGACGTGGGTCCCGTCGCCCCGGCCGATCAGGGCGACGACGCCGGGGATCCGCCCGGAGTCGACGTGCCGCGCCAGGACGTCGCGGACCTTGCGCAGCCCTGCCGCGGAGAAGCCGCCGTTGCTCGTGCTCATCATGATCTCCCCCTGGGTGAATGTTCGGGAATCGCTGAACGGCAACGAAGCTACATTGCGTTCACTGATCCGTCAACGCTCCTCCGATGGCAAAAATGCTTGATGTAGCAGCGATTATCGCTCGATATTGCAATGAGTCTGACGATGAATGCAATGTTCGATCGAGCCCTGCGTTGCAATGAGCTGTGAGTGAAGCGAACTCCTGCGCTCACGCATCCGGGTGACGGGCGGTTGATTCCACCAGGCCCACTGCCCCTACGCTTTGCCCATGCTGAGTGTCGTGGTGGCCCCTTGGGCGGGCGATGCCGAGCCGGTGTTCACGCGCGCGCCGGACGAACTGCACGATGCCGCGAGCACCATGAAGGTCGCGGTGCTGGCGGCGCTCGCCCGTGGCGGGGCGGACCTCGATGCCGAGGTGCCGGTGGTGAACCGGTTCGAGTCCGTGGTCGGCGGGGAGTTCGGCAACGACCCGGATCGGGACAGCGATCCGCTGCCCTGGGAGCTCCTCGGCACCCACGTGCCGCTGCGGCTGCTGGCCGAGCGGATGATCACCCACTCCTCCAACCTGGCGACCAACCTCTGCCTGGCCCGCACCGACCAGCGGGCGGTGGCGGAGGTCTGGCGCCGGGCGGGGGCCACCCGCAGCGCCAGTCCGCGCGGGATCGAGGACTACGCGGCGCGCGCGGCGGGCGTCCACAACCGGGTGAGCGCCCGTGACCTGGTCCGGCTGCTCCGCTCGCTGGGCGACGAGCCGGAGCTGCTGGCACTGCTGGAGCGCAACGACTTCCGGGTGGACCTCGCCGCCGGCCTGCCGCCGGGCATCCCGATCGCGTTCAAGAACGGCTGGGTCCCCGGCGCCCGGCACTGCGTGGGGCTCGTCCACCCGTACGACTGCCCGCCGTACCTGCTCGCCGTCTGCTACACCGGCCCGCTCGCCACCGGCGCGGACCGCACCGACCCGGCGGCCCGCCTGCTGGCCCGCATCTCGGCGGCGGTCTGGAGGCGGCGCCGGGAGATCAGCCCGTACTAGGGCCTGTCCGAGCCCCGGGCCCCGCGCGGACGCAACTCCCGCGCGGGGCCCGGAATCACGGCACCGGCCTCAGTACGGCTGGACGAGGACGTGGGCCGCGCCGGGGATGCCGATCTTCAGCAGCTCGTCCTCCTCCGGGGTGGTCGGGGTGCCGGTCTCCTGCTTGAGGATCGCCCGGGACAGCGCCTGCACCCACATGGCGCGGGGGCGGCGCCTGGCCTCCCAGGCGGTGAGGGCGGCCGGGACGTCCTCCGTCGTGTCCAGGCTCTCGGCCAGCACCAGGGCGTCCTCGACGGCCATCGCGGCGCCCTGGGCGAGGTGGGGGGTGGAGGCGTGGGCGGCGTCGCCGGCGAGGGCGATGCGGCCGACGTGCCAGGGCTCCTCGACGGTGACCTGGGAGATGCGGGAGTAGACCACCGCGGCCGGGTCGGTGACCTGGGCGAGGGCCTCGGCGATCGGGCCGCCGAAGCCGGCCAGCCGTTCGTGGAGCTGCCGGTGGGCGGTCGACGGGTCCGGGCGGAAGTCCTCGGCCTCGGCGAACACCGAGCCCAGGTACATGAGTTCTTCGTCGATCGGGGTGAGCAGCGCCTTGGCCTCGAGGTTGCCGGCGGACATCACCACGCCCCGGACCTCGGGCGAACGCGGCAGCGTGACCCGCCAGTTGGCGAAGCCGGTGTACTCGGGGACGTACTTCTCGCCGTACAGGTGCCGGCGCAGCGGCGAGCCGATGCCGTCGAAGCCGACGACCAGGTCGTAGCGGCCGCGGTGGCCGTCGGTGAGGGTGACGTCGACTCCGGAACCGTCGTCGGTGATCGCCGAGACGGTCGTCCCGAAGCGGACGGTGGCGCCGGCCGAGGTGGCGGCCGCGGCCAGCACCCGGGCCAGCGCGGGGCGGGGGATGCCGTTGTTGGCGGGGGCGTCGCCCATCCGGGGCTGGGGGATCCGGGCGAGGGTGGCGCCGGCCGGGTCGCAGATGGTCAGCACCTCCCACTCGAAGCCGACGGCCAGGCATTCCTCGAGCACGCCGATCTCGCGCATCACGTGCAGGGCGTTGGAGGGCTGGATGATGCCGACGCCGAGGGCCTCCAGCTGGTCGCGCAGTTCGGCGACCTCGACGTGGTGGCCGCGCCGGGCGAGGGCGGTGGCGAGGGTGAGGCCGCCGATGCCGCCGCCGTGGACGAGGACGCGGAGGAGAGAGGTCATGGGGTGACTCCGGTACGGGGGAGGGGAGTTCAGCCGACGGGCGCGACGGCGGCGAGGTCCATCAGGTGGTCGACCAGGGCGAGCAGCAGGTCACGGCCGAAGTCGCGCTCGCGCACGTCGCCGATCAGCATCGGGACCTGCGGGTCGAGGTCGAGGGCGGCCCGGATCTCCTCCGGGGTGCGGGTGTTGTGGCTGTGGAAGCAGTTGATCGCGACCACGAACGGGATGCCCCGGCTCTCGAAGAAGTCGATCGAGGCGAAGCTGGTGTCCAGCCGCCGGGTGTCGGCGATGACGATCCCGCCGAAGGCGCCGTTGACCAGGTCGTTCCACATGAACCAGAAACGTTCCTGCCCGGGCGTGCCGAACAGGTAGACCACCAGCTCGGGGCTGACGGTGATCCGCCCGAAGTCGAGGGCGACGGTGGTGGTGTCCTTCTGGTCGACTCCGTCCAGGTCGTCGACGCCGACGCTGGCCGTGGTCAGGTACTCCTCGGTGCGCAGCGGGGCGACCTCGCTGACCGAGCCGACCAGGGTGGTCTTGCCGACGCCGAAGCCGCCCGCGATCAGGATCTTGACGGCGGCGGGGGCGGCGGCCAGGGCGGCGGTCGGAGCGCCGGTCGGATCGTCAACGGCACTGCGGGGGTGGGGTGTTGCCATCGTCAGAGTCTCCGGAGTCCTTCGCGTACGGCCGTGAGCAGGCCGAGGTCGACGCCCCCGGCGGCCCGGGCCACCGAGAGCGGTGCCCGGGCCTTCAGCAGGCCCTGGGCGATGAGGTCGCCCAGCAGGATCTTGGTGACCGAGACCGGGAGGTCCAGGCCGGCCGCCACCTCGGCGACGGCGGCCGGGCGCCGGCAGCGGTCGAGGATCAGCCGGTGCTCGGGCTGGAGGCCGCGGGCACCGGCGCGGCTGCCCCGCGCCAGGGCCGCGTCGGCCTCCGCCTCGGCCGTGGTGAGCACGGTGATGAGGGTGAGGTCGTCGCGCTCGGGCGCGGTCCGGCCGCGGGTGATGGTGTACGGGCGCACCATGATGCCCGTGTCGTCCTCCGCGTCCGGCTCCTCCAGTTCGCTCCAGTGCGGCACCCGGCCGCGCGCCCACGCGCCCCCCTCCTCACCGGGGGAGCCGGGGGAACCATGGGGGCCGGGGGAGCCGTGGGAGTCGTCACCGTACGGGCCCACGCGGCGTCAGCCCCGGTTCCGGGTGGCGAACGCGTCGAAGGACGCGGGTGCGCCCTCGGTGCGGGCGGGGGTGGTGAGCTTCTGGCCGACCTGCTGCACCAGGGTGTGCATGGCGACGGACATCACCTCGGCGTCCACCTCCTGGGAGGCGACCACGGCCAGGTGGGTGCCCTGGGCGGCGGCGATGACGAACAGCCAGCACTCGGCGAGCTCGACGATCACCTGGTGCACCGGCCCGCCGTCGAACAGCTGGCCGACGCCCCGGGCGAGCGACTGCTGACCGGTGGCCACGGCGGCGAGGCGCTCGGCGTCGGCCCGCTCGATGGTGCGGGAGTGGCTGACCACGAGGCCGTCGTCGGAGAGCAGGACGGCGTTGCGGGTCCCGGGCACCGAGTCGACGAGTCCGTCCAGCAGCCAGTCCAGGTCCTGGTGGGTGGCGGTCGTGCGGTTCATCACTGCTCATCCGTTCGTGTGGTTCGGGGTTCCGCGGCCGGCAGGGCCCAGGGGGAGGGGTCGGACGCGGAGGCGGGGGGACCGGCGGGTAGGGCGGGGAGAGCCGGCGGGGTGGCGGGGGCGGGCAGCGGGTGTTCGCCGCTGTCCTGGGCCCGGGCGGCGCGGGACTGGCGCTGGAAGGCGCCGATGGTGGCGCCCGAACGCCGGACGGGCCGCCCGTTCTCGGCCCGTCCGTGCTGGGCCCGTCCGTTCCCGGGCGCTGCGGGCTGCTGGAACGGCCCGCCCGCGGGCTGCTCGGCGGCCGGTTCGACCCACTGCTGCCGGGCCGGTGGCGGCACCCGCAGCTCGGCGGCGAGGCTGGCCTGCCGGATGCGCTGCGGCAGCGGTGGCTGCCCGCCCTCGACCGGGCTCACCGGTACGGCGGAGGGGTACTCGCGCCCGCGGCGCCGCTCGGCCAGCCGGTAGTGGTCGGCCGGGCGGTACTGCTCGTCGGCGTACGGGGCCTCGGCCTCGGTGACCCGGGCGTAGGCGATGTCGGGGTAGGCCGGGGAGGGGGTGGGCGGCGCCGTCCCCGTGCCCTGCTGGGCGGCCGGGGCGGCCGGGGTGGCCGGGGCAGTGTCGTACGACGGCGGCGGGTCGGCGGGGGAGCTGTGCTGGATCGGCTGCTCGGGGACGCCGGGCGGGTACGGCTGCCGGTACGCCGGGCCCTGGTGCCGCTGCTCCTTGTGTGCCTGCTCCTGGTAAGGGGGGTCCTGGAACGCCGCGGCGACGCACTGGACCGGCGCGCCGGTCCCGAGCGCCCCGCCGTTCCCGCCGTTCCCGAAGCCCTCGACGTGCCCGAACGCCTCCACCGGCGCCACCGGCGGCGCGACCGGCCCGAACGGCTGCGGCACCTCGTCGGAGGCGGAGCGAACCGCCCGGCGCGAGCGCCGGACCAGCGGGATCGGTTCGGCGGGCGCGGCGTCCGGGAGTCCGGCGTCGCCGTTGATGACCAGCTCGTCCGGTACGAGCACGACCACCCGGGTGCCGCCGAAGGCGGACGGCCGGAACTCGATCTTCAGCCCGGTCAGCGCGGCGAGCCGGGCGACCACGTGGAAGCCGAGCCGGATGTCGTCGGCCCGGGCGAGCACGTCGGTGCGCGGCGGGCGGCTCATCAGCTCGTTGGCCGCGTCGTACTGTTCCGGGTCCATGCCCAGGCCGCGGTCCTCGATCTCGACCGCGAGTCCGCGTCCGACCAGGGCGGCCCGGACCTCGACCGGGGTGGGCGGCTTGGAGAAGGTGGTGGCGTTCTCCATCAGTTCGGCGAGCACGTGGGCGACCGGCCCGACGGCCCGCTCGGAGAGCCACGGGTGGCCCTCGACGTCGATCATGATCCGGCGGTAGTCCTGCACCTCGCCCTGGGCGGAGCGCAGCACGTCCAGCAGCGGTACGGGCTTGCGCCAGCGCCGCTGCGGCTGGCCGCCGGCCATGATGACGAGGTTCTCCTCGTAGCGGCGCAGGCGGGCGGTGAGGTGGTCGAGGTCGAACAGACCCTCCAGGACCTCCGGGTCCTCGTGCTTGCGCTCCAGCTCGTCGAGTTTGCGCAGCTGGCGGCCGATCAGCAGCTGGGTGCGGCGGGCGATGCGCTGGAGGAGGCGTTCGAAGCCGCGGTGCTGGTCGGCCTGCCGGACGGCGGCGGCCAGGGCGGCGGAGCGGGCCAGGTTGAGGGCCTGGCCGAGGCGGGCGACTTCGTCGGTGCCGTTGCCGTGCTCACCGGCGGTGACGGCGCGGCTCTCGGCCTCGACGTCGACCTGTTCGCCGCGGCCGAGGCGGTCGACCACCTCGGGCAGGGTGCGCTCCATCTCCTCGGCCTGGGTCTGGAGTTCCCTGATCCGGCGGCGCAGCGAGCGGCTGATCCGCCAGGAGGCGATGACGACGGCGATGACGGTGATCAGGCCGATGACGGCGGTCAGCACGACGCGGGTGAGCAGGTCGAGGATGGTGCCCTTGCCGACCTCGACGATGGCGCTGGTGCGGGTCTCGATCGCCTTGACCAGCTGGGGGTTGAGCTGGTCGACGCCCTGGCGCCACTGGTCCTGGACGGCGGGCAGTCTGACGGTGCCGTTGGACTCGGCGGCGGGTCGGGTGAGTTGCTGTTCGACGGCGGCCTTGGCCTGCCAGGCGGGGCCGTTCATCAGGTCGTGCCAGCCGGCCGCCTCGGCGTCGGGGACGTACGGGACGACCTGGACGGTGAAGAGGTGGTCCTCGGCGCCGATCAGTTGCTGGACCTGCTGGTAGTCGGCGGTGCTGAGCCGGCCGCTGGGCCAGCCGCGGGCCAGGATGGCGTCCTCGCGGGCCAGCATCTCCTTGGCCCAGAAGGAGTTGACCAGGGTCTTGGACACCCAGGTGACCTCGCCGGCGTCGACGTGGCTGAGCGCGGTGAACAGCCGCAGGTCGACGGCGATCAGGTCGGTGTAGTAGGTGAAGACGCTCTGCTGGTCGACCGAGCCCTTGTCGACGGCGGCGCGTTCCTCGGCGAGCTTGCCCATCGCCTGCCGGGCCTCGGCGACGGCGCTGCGGACGTCGTCCGGGGCGCCCTCGGTGCTCTCCCCGGACAGGGTCTGGAACTGGCGGACGGCGTCGTCGGTCAACTGCCGCTGGTGGCGCAGCTGGTCGGCGTTGGCGCCGGGTCGGGCGAGCGCCTCGGCGCTGAGCCGGCGCTCCTCCTGGAGGTTGTAGTAGACGATGTTGGACGGCTGCCCGGCCTTCTGGGCGAGCATGCCCTGGGCGGCCTGGCGCTGGAAGTCGAAGACGGTCTCGCCGCTGGTCACGGCCCAGAGGGCGACCAGGGCGAGGCTGGGGACGACGGCCAGGACGAGCAGCGCCGACCGCAGGGACAGGCGTGGACGCCTGCGGGGGGCCTTCGGCGTCGGGGGCCGCCGATTCGCACGCGCGCGCAGAGCAGACTCCTTGGGGCTGGCGGCCGACCGGTGAGGGGCGGGCCGTCCGGGCACGGGCTTTTGACGAAGCGATACTAGTCATACCGTGTGATAGGAGTGAAAGCCCGTTCGCCTCCTGGGCCGCACTTGCGCACGTACCGGACACAATGCCACCCGTGCGTGGACCGTTCGGGCCCGAAGCGACCCAGTTCAGTCCTGCTCGCCCCAGTGTCGACTCCGCCCGCAGCCGCGGGATGGCCGTGGTGTGAAAACTGTGTGACGCCGCGTCCGGCGGCCTTCGGGGAGGGGGTCGGTAACTCCCTCAGCGGCCGAGCAGTCGCGCCCTCGGCGGCCCGGCGGCCCGGCGGCCGCGCCCTCAGCGGCCGAGCAGGCGTGCGCGGGTGGACTCCAGCTCCGCCGCCAGCACCGGGCCCGACGCGGTCGCGTACGTGGAGGCGCGGATCGGGGACCTCGTCGTCTGGGGAGCCGGGCGGGACGCCTCGATGCTGGGGGCGGGTGTCCGGGCGGTGCCGAGCGCGGCCGACCGCGTCGCGGGCCGGGCCGCCGCCGGGCGCGGAAAACCGTCTTGACGTGGAAGGCATGATGGGGCGATGAGTTCACCCCTTCCCGCACGAAGCATCGCGGTCGCCGAGGCGCTGGCGGCGGCCGGCGTCACCGGTGAGATCGTCGTCCTTCCCGACTCCGCCCGGACGGCCGCCGAGGCCGCCGCCGCCCTCGGCTGCGAGGTCGGGGCGATCGCCAACAGCCTGGTGTTCAGCTGCGACGGCGAACCGCTGCTGGTGATGACCAGCGGCGCCCACCGGGTCGACACCGCCTACCTGTCCGCACGGTTGGGCGTCGGCGAGATCACCCGAGCCTCCGCCGCCCAGGTCCGCGAGGCCACCGGCCAGGCCATCGGCGGCGTCGCCCCCACCGGCCACCCGGCGCCGCTGCGCACCGTCGTCGACACCGCGCTGGAGCAGTACCAGGTGCTGTGGGCGGCGGCCGGGCACCCGCACACCGTCGTGCCGATGTCGTACGAGGAACTGCTGCGGGTCACCGGCGGCGCGCCGAGCGCCGTCGTGCCGACCGGCTGACGCATCACACGAGGGGTCCGTCGTACGGCCCACCGCCCACGGGCGGTGGGCCGTCGCGCGTCCCCGGGACGGGGGAGGGACGGGGGACGCTGGAGGGACGACTCGCAGGGCTCCTAACGTCGGTACGGCAGCAGCCGGTCGCGGCCGGCGCATCTCACCTCAGGAGACCTCCATGCTCAAGTCATCGATGATCAAGCGCGCCGCAGTGGTGATGGCCTCCGCCGGGCTGGCGCTCGTCACCCTGAGCGGTACGGCCAGCGCCAACTCGACGGCCGGCGACATCTCCATGGGCGACACCGGAGTCGGCGTCAAGTGCGTCCAGATGGCGCTGAACGACTCGAACGTGAACGCCGGCCTCAAGGTCGACGGCATCTTCGGCCAGCACACCAAGGACGCCGTGATGCAGTTCCAGCGGACGAACAACGCCAAGTGGGGCTGGTCGCTCGACGTCGACGGCATCGTCGGCCACAACACCGGCTCCGCGCTGATGGAGATCATCGTCCACAACGAGCACGACTGGGGCAACACGTGCTGGGAGAACATGCCCTCCTGACGGCCCGGGCCCTTCCCCTTCCTTCCCCCCCCGCCCGTACTCAGTCCCAGTGAGGAACCGTCATGAAGCGCATCCCGGCCCTCGTCGCCGCGATGTTCGCCGCGCTGCTCGCGGCAGTGCTCGTCGCCCCCGCCGCCCAGGCGGCGAGCTGGCCCACCGTCCACAACGGTGACAGCGGCACCAACGTGACCACCGTCCAGTACCTGCTGAACGCCCACGGCGCCGGGCTGTCCGTGGACGGCGCCTTCGGTCCCGGTACCGAGGGCAAGGTGCGCAACTTCCAGCAGTCCGCCGGCCTGAACCCGGTCGACGGCATCGTCGGCCCCGACACCTGGTCCAAGCTGATCGTCACCGTCCGCAACGGCGACAACGGCGACGCCGTCAAGGCGCTCCAGGTCCAGCTGAACGCCCACGGCGCCGGGCTGTCCGTGGACGGTGCCTTCGGCCCCGGCACCGACGCCAAGGTGCGCAACTTCCAGCAGTCCGCCGGTCTGAACCCGGTCGACGGCATCGTCGGCCCGGCGACCTGGGGCGCCCTGCTCGGCGGTGGCGGCAGCACCGGTGGCTCCGGCAGCGACACCCTCAGCCAGTCGCAGGCCGCCGCGATGCTCTCGTCCGCCGGGATCACCTGGTCCTCCTCGGGCAACTGCTCCGACCGCAACAACAGCAGCTGCACCTCCTTCGACGGCATCCGCCGCGCCACGGTGGACGGCGCCATCAACCTCAAGCACGCCGTCGGGGGCTGCCCGCTGAACATCACCGGCGGCACCGAGACCGGCCACGCCGGCGGCACCTACAGCCACGGCAACGGCTACAAGATGGACTTCGCCATGATGAGCTGCCTCACCGACTACATCCACGGCACCTTCACCCACAGCGGCACCCGCGGCGACGGCGCCGACCTGTGGACCTCCTCCTCCGGCAACATCTACGCCAACGAGGGCAGCCACTGGGACGTCGTCTTCATGAACTGACGCCTGCGGCGCGTTCCATGGCGAGGGGCAGGGCCATCTGGTGGTCCTGCCCCTCGTGCTGTTCCGGTCGGGTCTGGGGGATACTGCCGGGATGCTGCTGACCTGGATCGCCGAACTGGCGGACGAGCCGCTGGCACTGGAACCGGCCGACCGGCCGATGGAGTGGCGGACCAACACCTGGTGGCTCGCCGCCGAGGCCGAGGACCGGCGGGCGCTCACGGTCGACGAGGTGGTCGCCGCCTTCGAGCGGACGGCCGCGCGGCTGCGGGAACAGGTCCGCGACCTGGCCTACCCGGGGACGGCGACCTTCTACGTCTGGCACGACGAGCAGGCCGGGCAGTTGAGGTGCTCCACCGCCTCGGTCGGCCCCGACGAGCTGCCGTTCGGCGGAGCGTACCGGCCGGTCGAGGACCTCCGCCCGATCGTGGCCGGCTTCCTGGCCGACGCCGAGCCCGGGGTCGTCCGGCTGTCGGACGTGTCGCTGGAGGAGCCGGCTTGGGAGGAGCCGGCTTGGGAGGAGCCGGTGCTCCCGCCGTTCCCGGTCTGGGTCCGCGCCGTGGGCGCGCCGGAGGCGCGCTGGAGGCGCGCTGGCCCAGGTTCCTGAGTAGTGCCGTGACCGGATGGGTCCACCGTGTCGTGAGGGGTGTCCGCTACAGTCCCCGGATGATGGAACTGGACTCCCTCCCCGCGACCCGCGAGGCCTACGACGCCGTCGCCGAGCGCTACGCCCAGCAGTTCACCGACTCCCTGCGCGACCGGCCGCTGGAGCGGGCCCTGCTCGCGGCGTTCGCCGAGTCGGTGCGCGCGGGCGGCGAGGGCGAGGTCGCGGACCTGGGGTGCGGGCCGGGGTATGTCACCGCTCATCTACGGGGGTTGGGGCTGGAGGCCTTCGGCGTCGACGCGTCGCCTGCGATGATCCGGCTGGCCCGGGAGGCCAACCCGGATCTGCGGTTCGAGGTGGGTTCGATGGCCGCGCTCGACATCGAGGACGGCGTGCTGGGCGGGGTGCTTTCGCGGTTCTCGATCATCCACACCCCGCCGCAGGAACTCCCGGCAGTGGTCGGGGAGTTCGCCCGGGTCCTGGCCCCCGGAGGCCAGTTGCTGATCAGCTGCTACGCCACCGACGACCCCGCGGTCCCGGCGCAGTCCTTCGACCACACGGTGGTGACGGCCTACCGCTGGTCGCCCGACCACCTGGCGGGGCTACTGCGCGACGTCGGCGTGACCGAGGTCGCCCGGGTGCTGTGCGAGCCGAAGCCCACCGACAGGCGGCAGTTCCAGGAGCTGCAATTGCTGGCCGCCAGGAACCACTGCCCTGACCAGTAGGTCCGTCACCCCCCCCGCCGACGGGATTGTCCATCCGGCGAACCTCATGGTCTCGGTAGTGCAGAACGTGGCGATGAGCTTTCCGGCTCAGACCTCGGGGGAACGCCCGCTTCCCACTTCGAGCTCAAGCACCGCCACCCCCCTGAAACGCCGAGGAGTGGGAAGTCGGCCAGGCCGACTTCCCACTCCTCGCACTCACCGCCCGCCGCACCTACAGCGCGGTGCGGTACGCCTCCAACCGCTCGGCCAGTTCCTTCGGGTGGCCGAGCATCGGCATGTGGTCGCCGGGCATCTCGTCCGGTTCGAAGCCGAGCCGCTCGGTGATCACCCGCCGCATGAACTCCGCAGGGAAGAACCGGTCGCCGGACGACAGCAGGGCCCTGGTCGGCACCTTCGGCCAGGCTGGCAGCGGCCATGCCGTACCGAACGGGGTTCCGGCTTGCCCGCGCTGATGGTTCGCCAGCAGTTCGGTCGCGAGCGGCTCCGGGGTGTCGTGCAGGTAGAAGGAGCGAGGATCCTCCTCCGTCCCCTCGGGAACGCCCCTGCGTCGGTCGGCCTCCTGCCGCGTCGGCCCGTACCCCGTGTTGTCCCACCACTCACCCGGTGTCTCACCCGGGGCCGGCACCTGGGCCTGGAGCATCACCAGCAGGTCCACCGGCACCCGGTCGCACACCAGTGGTCCGGTGAATCCACCGAACGAGTGGGCGACGACCACGAGTTCGGTCCGGTCGCCGATCGCCTCGACCACCGCGTCCGCGTACTCCGCGAGCCCGGCCGACTCGTCGTCGCACGGCAGGTCCGGCGCGACCACCTCATGGGCCCGGGAACGCAACTCGGCGGCCAGCGGGCCCCAGTACCACGCGTCGGCCGCCGCGCCGTGGATCAGTACGTACGTTGCCACCGTGCACTACCTCCGTCATCCGGGACTCAACGCTCGTCAGCGGCACTTCACCGTCCGCAACCTACTCGGAGGCAGTGACGCTCGCCGTGTCCCACTCGCGTCGGCGCGTCGAGTCCATCCGCGCGCCTGCGGGGCGAAGGCGGCGGTCTGCCCGGGTTTGCCCCCGGGGCCCGGGAGGCACTTCCCCTGTGGACGACGATGGGTGACGCGTCCCACTGGGAGGGACTGGGGGATCGGTACGATGGGCGCATGGCATGAGCAACTGCGGCCGTGGCTGAGGGCGTTGATCCTTGCCGCGGCGGTGGCAGGACTCGTCGGATGTTCGCTGTGGGTGGCCGAGGCGTACGACGATGTCGTCGCGTTCCGGTACGCGTCCGCCTGTGCGAGCGGGCCGGAAGACAACTGCGTCGCGAAGGTGACGGGGACGGTCATCGACAAGGAGACCGGCCAGTCGTGCACCTCGGACTCCAACACCTCCAGTTCCTGCACGACCTACTACCGGCTGCGGCTGCGCTACGGCGATCGCACGGAGGTGCGCGTCGTCAGCTCGGACACTTACGACGACGTGCAGCGCGGTGATCTCGCGGAGCTGGGCACCTGGCGCGACGCGGTGGTGAGCCTGACGGTGCGGGGGCACACCAGCACGTATGAGCCCCCGTCCGACGATTCCACGATGTGGCGGCTGCGGGCTGCCTGGCTGGTCCTGGGGGTGGCGGTGTGGGCCGTGGTGAGCGGGCGGCCGGCGCATCTGTTCGCGTTCCCCAACTTCGCATGGCTCTGGCTGGCCCTCCCGATCTCCTGGCTGGTGCACGGCGCGCTGCTCGGGGCGGGTGTCCTGGAGTGGATCTGGTCAACGGGGTTCGCCGTTTTCGGAGTCCTCTTCGCGTACGCGCTGTGGCGTGAGGGCGGCCGCACGCGGTGGTCGAAACGGTCGCGGCGACGCCGGCCAGGACTCGGGCTCAGACCATGGAGATCGAGATGATCCACATGGTCGAGCAGCATCCCCCGGCCGGGCGGCCGCCGTGTCATGCCTCGATCTGCTCGAAGATGTGCGGATACGACACGACGTCGTCGGGGGACTCGGCCATCATGCGCTGGAACTCCGTCTGGCCGAACGCCGTGGCGAGCGCCTCGGCCGACTCCCAGGCCGCGACGTTCATCAGAAGCTGACCGGCGGCATCAGCTCTGCTGATGTGCATTGAAGCAGGCCGCGTTGGACGTGATCGCGGCCCTGGCTTCAGGATGGCCGCATGACCGTTTCCTCCGCCATCGCCTCTTTCGCCGTCGTCGCCGGCATGCTGACCATCATGCCGGGGCTGGACACCGCCCTGGTGCTGCGCTCCGCCATCACCCTCGGCAGGCGGCGGGCGTTCGCGACGGCGTTGGGGATCCTCTGCGGAGTGCTCGTGTGGGGGGTGGCCGCCGCGGTCGGCGCCACGGCGGTGCTCACGGCCTCCCATCTGCTGTACGACGCGCTGCGCGTGGCCGGTGCCGGGTACCTGGCGTGGCTGGGGATCGGCATGGTCCGCCGGACGTTGAAGGAGCGCGGCCGGCCCACCGCGGGGGATGCGGACGGCGCGGCCGCAACCGCGAACACGGAGACGACGTGGGCGCGGTCCTGGGCCCGCGGGCTGGGCACCAGCCTGCTGAACCCGAAGAACGGCGTCTTCTACATGGCGATGCTGCCCCAGTTCATCCCTGCCGGCGCCCCGCACCTGCTGATGGGGGTCGTCCTGGCGGCCGTGCACGACCTGGAGGGCCTGATCTGGTTCAGCGCGCTGATATTCGGCACCCAGCTGGTCCGCCGATGGCTGAACCGTGCCTCGGTGCAGCGGGCCATCGACGCGATCACCGGCACGGTGCTGGTCGGCTTCGGCATCAAGCTGGCGCTCGCGGACAACT
The DNA here is from genome assembly GCF_053596495.1 of Kitasatospora sp. NPDC001683. Classification (NCBI taxonomy): domain Bacteria; kingdom Bacillati; phylum Actinomycetota; class Actinomycetes; order Kitasatosporales; family Streptomycetaceae; genus Kitasatospora; species Kitasatospora sp. NPDC001683. The sequence continues at coordinate 68,139 of NZ_JBSFGK010000018.1, read as the reverse complement.
GACCACCGAGGTGGCTCGGCGGGCGGTCTGGCCGACTTCCCACGCCTGAGCCCGTGGCGGCGGGCAGGGGCCGGTTGTGGTGGCGCGGCGTTCTGCGGTGCCCGGACTATCCGAGGAGGGCGCCGGGGTCGACGCCGGTCAGGTCGCGGCTGGCGTCCCACAAGCCTGCCGCGAGGGTCGTGTCTGCGAGGTGGTTCCACATCGCTTCACGTCGGGGCTCGCCGCGCAGTCCGAAGGCACGCGGGCCCCACAGCTGGCCGCCGCGCACGGCCGGGTCGAGTACCGCCCGTACGGCGGGCCATGCGCCGGCGTGCTTGCCCTGGATGAGAAGGGCCGCAGGTGCCGCGCTCAGCCGCGCGGCGGTCGTCCGCACGTGGATCGGCGGCCGTGAAGGGGTGAGGGCGTCCAGCGCGCCGCCGGGGTGGACCACCACGCTCGCCACCGGGCTGCCGGCCGCGCGGAGGCGGCGGTCGAGTTCGAGGCCGAAGGACATCTGTGCCAGCTTGGAGCGCCCATAGGTGCGCTTGGGCCGGTAGTCCTTCCGGGACTGCAGGTCGTCCAGATCGAGGCGCTCGGACTTCGCCGCGAAACTGCCCATGGTCACGACGCGGGCCGCCGGAGCGGCCGACAACAGCGGCATCAGCCATCGGGTCAGCGCGAAGTGCCCGAGGTGGTTCGTGCCGAACATGAGCTCGTGACCGTCCACGGTCTCCTGACGCGGCGGGTCATCGAGCGCGACACCGGCGTTGTGGACCACCGCGTCGAGGCGTTCCACCCCCAGTGAGTCGGCGACCGTTGTCAGCGAGGAGAGGTCGGCGAGGTCCAGCCGGATGGCCCGCACCCGCGCGCCGGTGACACGCGCACGGATCGAAGCCATGGCCTCCCCGGCCTTCGCGGGGTTCCGGCTGCCGAGCACGACGGTCGCTCCGGTGGCCGCCAGCTGCTCCGCGACGAAGTACCCGATCCCGGCGTTGCCGCCGGTGACGAGGAAGACGCGGCCATCGGCGCGCGGCGGCCGGTGGACATTCCAGGGCGTGATGGAGGGGGCGGACGACACGGCGACGGAACTCTCTTGCTGGTGACGACGGCTGCGGCTGCCTGCGGGGCAGCTCGACGCCCACGGTTCCAGCGACCGCCTGCATGTCGCTCACGGATCACTGCCGATCCTGCCGGACGGCCGACATCCTGCCGACAGGGATTCCCCCACGCCCCTGAGGCTCCACGACACCTGTAGTTACTGCAGCTGTAGTCCCGCCGGCTCCTCCGGCGAGAGCGCGAGCCCGGCTGCTGTCGCCAGTTGCGGAGGCGGGCCGCCCGGGGTGCCGGGGATCGGGAGGGTGACCGCGGACTGCGCCAGGTGCCGGGCGAGGTGCACCTGCTGTGGGTCGGGGTGTTGAGTGTTCGTCGCGGCCGGTACTACAGGTGTAGTTCGGCCAGTTCCTCCGTCGACAGCGTGAGCTCGGCTGCCGCTGCCGAGTCGCGGATGGAGGTGGGTCGGCGGGCGCCGGGGATCGGGAGGGCGGCCGGGGACTGGGCCAGGTGCCAGGCGAGGCAGATCTGTTGCGGGCTGACGCCTCGGGTGCGGGCCAGGGCGTGGAAGGGGGTGTCCGTCGAGGGGGTGTCGCTGTCCGGGGCGTCGACGGCGCTGCGGGAGATGCCGCCGAGGGGGCTCCAGGGAAGGAAGGCGAGGCCGAGTTCGGTGCACAGGTCGAGGGTGTCGCGGGTGGCGGTGTGGGCGGGGGAGAAACGGTTCTGCACGGCGACCAGGCGCTCGCCGAGGATCTCCCGTGCGGCGCGGATCTGCTCGCCGTCGACGTTGGACAGTCCGACCATCCGGATTGTGCCCGCGTCGGCCAGGTCGCGCAGCGCGCCGACGGATTCGGCGAACGGGACGGCCGGGTCGGGCTTGTGCAGCTGGTAGAGGTCGATCGCCTCGACGCCGAGCCGGGTGGCCGAGGCCTGGGCGGCGCGGCGCAGGTGGCGCGGGTCGCCGCAGACCGTCCAGCTGCCGTCGCCGGGGCGGCCCCGGCCGCCCTTGGTCGCCACCAGGACGCCGTCCGCGCCGCCGTGAGCGGCCAACGCGCGGGCGATCAGGCGCTCGTTGTGGCCGACTTCGTCCGCGTGCCAGTGGTAGGAGTCGGCGGTGTCGATCAGCGTCACGCCCGCGTCGAGGGCGGCGTGGACGGTGGCGATCGCCTGTTCCTCGTCGGGCCTGCCCTCGACGGACAGCGGCATAGCGCCGAGGCCGATGGCGCTGACGGTGCGGCCACCGATCGTGCGGGTGGCGGCAGTTGCCCGAGTGGCCTGGTCGGGGGTCATGCGTGGGCCTCCTTGATGGCCTGGGGCAGCCAGTCGGTGACGGCGGAGAAGCGGAAGCCGAGACGGCCCGACCGGCCGGTGTCCATCGCGTAGCAGCGGTCGAAGGAGAACGGCGAGGGCTGCTGCCCGTCGTCTCCGACGACCAGCCGGGGCGAGGTGCCGGTCACCCGGCCCACGGCCGCGCACAACTCCTTTGCGTCCAGGGTTCCTTGGCTGGCCGCGTTGATCGGCCCGGTGAAGTCCGCCGTCGCGGCCCAGGACAGGAAGTGGGCGATCTCCGCCTCGTGGACGAAGGACGCGCGCTGTGGTGCGGCATGGACGGCGACCGGCAGGCCGCGTCCGATCCGCTCGACGTAGTGGGCCAGCCGTCCGGTGAAGTCGGCGCCGCCGAGGACGTGCGCCGTCCGGACGGTGGCGACGTCGAAGGACGCCTGCCGGGTGAGCAGTGCCTCCGCCTGGCGCTTGCCCTCGGCGTAGTGGTCCGCGACGAACTGCTGGTCACTCCAGGGGAGTCGCAGGTCCACCGGCTCCGCCGACAGGTCGAGCGCCGCCTCCGTGAGGGGCGGACCGCCGGGCCGGCCGAGGTGGGCGTAGACCTCGACGGTGGAGGTGAGCACGTAGCGCGGGGTGCGGTCGGCGAACACCCGGGCGGCGATCGCGGCCTGGACGGGCGTGTAGCAGACCTGGTCGATGACGGCGTCGAAGCGCCGGTCGGCGAGCACGGTGCGCAGGGCGGCCTCGTCGTCGCGGTCGGCGCGCAGGTGGGTCACGCCGTGCGGGGCGGGGGACGAGCCGCGGTTGACGACGGTCACCGTCCCGCCCGCGTCCCGGAGTTCCTCGACCAGCCGCCTGCCGAAGTAGCGGCTCCCGCCGATCACGCACACGTCCATGCCCTCGATCCCTTCTCATCGCTTTCGACGGGGGCCAGACTGCCGTGGATCGGCGATCAGCAGTAGTGTCGAGCTGACGGGATCGTCATTAGGAGAACTGTTGATCGACGTCCAGCGACTGGCCGTGCTGCGGGAGGTTTCCCGCCGTGGCAGCTTCAACCAGGCGGCCCTGGCGCTGCACTGCACCCCCTCGGCCGTCTCCCAGCAGGTCGCCGCGCTGGAACGCGGCCTCGGCGCGCCCGTCGTGGAGCGCTCCACCCGAGGGGTCACGCTCACCGACGCGGGTCGGCTGCTGGTGGAGGCCGCCGACGCGATCGCCGCCGAACTCACCGACACCCAGCAGCGCATCGCCCGGCTGACCGCCGAGCGGACCGCCCTGACCGTCGCCACCTTCGCCAGCGGCGGACGACGACTGCTGCCCGCGGCGCTCGCCGGCTTCGCCGCCGACCATCCGGGGGTGGAGCTGACCATCCTGGAGGCGGAACCGGAGGAGAGTCTGCCCGCCGTCCGCGAGGGACGGGCCGACCTCGCCCTCGCCTACCACTTCGAGGGCCCGCCGCCCGCCCGCCCCGGCGACCGGTCCGGGCTGGACTGGACGAAGCTCGGCGAGGACCCGCTGCGGGTCGTGCTGCCGCGCCTCCACCCCGCCGCCGCCCGCTACCGGGACCGGCCCGAGGCGCCACACCTGGTCGAACTCGCCGACCAGCGCTGGATCCTGGGCTGCCACAAGTCCGCCGGCCAGCTCGCCCGGTACGCCGACCTGGCCGGCGTCGACCTGCGGATCTGCTGCACGGCGACGGACTACGACTTCGCCCAGTCGCTGGTCCATGCCGGGATCGGCATCGCGCTGATCCCCGAGATCGGCCTGGCCCGGGACCCGGAGCTGGTCGCCCTGCCGCTGGCCGGCCCCAGCCCGCGCCGCCACCTGGGACTGGCCCTCGCCCGCCGCCGGCGTGGCCAGGTCGCGCGCCTGGCCGAGGAATTGGCGTGCCGTCTGGTCGCGGAAGCGGGAGCAGGAGCGGGAGCGGGAGCAGGAGCAGGAGCAGGTACCGGAGGTACCGGAGGAGCGGGAGGAACCGGAGGCGCGGGCCGGGCGGAAGGAGAGGCGGAGGCGCCCGGCAGGACCCCGGCGGGTGCCGTACGGCGGTGAGCAACTCGATGCCTCCCGGGTGGTACCCGGTCCCCGCTGCGGGCGGCACTTCCTCCGAGGACCCGACCGCACCGGACCGGGCCGTGCTCGAGCAGATCCTCAGCGGGATCAAGTAGGGGCTCCGGACGTCCGCGACCTCGTGGTCCGGCCTCGACGGGCCGGGCTGCGGGGCGGAGCCGTGGATTCGATCCACCGGAGCCCGATTGGCAGTTGATGGATCCAGCAGCAGGGCCGATGGTAGGTACTTCGGGTGCGTGGTACGTCAACAGGAGTGGCACATGGGCATATTCGGGCGGAAGAAGAAGCAGTCATCGCCGGCCGGGCTCGACATCGGCGGCGGGATGCGCCTGCACATCGAGGCCTCGCCGCAGGAGATCAAGCGGATGGTCAAGGACCTCCGGGTCCGGGCCGAGGCCGGGGACGTCGAGGCGATGGCCGACCTGGGGCGGATGCTCGAGTACCAGGGCAAGCTGGAGGAGGCCATGCTGTGGCACCAGCGGGCCGCCGTCGCCGGTGACGTGGACTCGGCCGCCTGGCTCGCCGACCGACTGCTCAAACTGGGGCAGACCGAGACGGGCCTCGACTACCTGCGCCGCGCCGCCCGCGGTGGACACCTCTCGGCCACCTTCAACCTCGGTGCCATCCTGCTGAGTCAGGACCAGAACAGCGAGGAGGGCGCCCGCTGGATGCTGCGCGCCGCGGAGGCGGGCCACCAGAAGGCGATCGACTACCTCGGCATCGACATGGCCAAGGTCCGGGCCACCCGGGAGGACGTCGCCCGGGACGTCGCCAAGGCCGAGCAGGGCGACGCCGAGGCCGCGCACCGGGCGGCGAGGGTGCTGCTGGACCTCGGCGAGGGCGAGCAGGCCGAGCGCATGCTGGAGATCGCCGCGAACGGCGGGATCGCCGACGCCGCATGGGAGTTGGCGCTGCGAGTGCACGACCGCGGCGACACCCCGCGGGCCGTGGAACTGCTGGAGCAGGCCGGTCGCAACGGGCGCGCCGGGGGTGCCAAGCTCGCCGGGATCTGGCTGTACACCGAAGGCCAACCGGCGGCCGCGGTGCCGCTGCTGCGCCGGGCGGTCGCGGAGGGGGAGGAACTGCTCACCCCGGTGCTCGGCGCCGCCCTCAGCGCCGCGGGCGACTTGGACGGCGCGGAGGCGGTACTGCGCCCGTCGGCCGAGGCGGGCGACTGGCAGGCGCAGTACAACCTGCTGGCCGTCCTCCAGCAGAAGGCGGCGCGTACGGGCGGTGACCAGACGACCGAGGAGATGTGGAGTCTGCTCTCCCGGGCCACGGTCGGTCTGCACGCACAGGCCCAGGAACGCCTGGACGCCGGAGAGCCGCAGCGGGCGATCGACCTGCTGCTGATCGGCGCCCGGGCGGGCGACCCGGCGGCCCAACGGTCCCTGGGAGAGCTGCTGTTGTCCATCGACCCGAAGGATCCCGAGGGGAAGGAGTGGCTGCGGCGCTCGGGCGGCCGGCGCTGACGGCCGGAATTCCCGGACAGGGGGCGGCCGGGGTGGGCCCATGATGGCGCCATGGACGCCGTGTTCACCCTGGCCTGGCAGTACGCCGCCGGTCAGCTGCTCCCCGAGGACCTGCCGATGGCCGCCGCCGAAACTGCTGGCGGTCGGCGAGGTTTCGCCCGCCCTGTGCAACCTCGCGGGGCGGGGCCGGGGTGAGCCGACCGCCGAGCTGGAGGAGCTGTTCCGGGAGGCGATGGCCGAACTCGGTGTCCCCGTACCGGACGAGGCCTGGCCGAGCGCTCCCGGGAACGCCGCTGGAGCGGGAAGTCGGCCGCGCCGACTTCCCGCTCCGAATTCTCGCGCCGCGCGAATCCGCTGGCCCGGCGGCCCGTCCAGCCGTCAGACTGCCCGTCATGCAAGGGATCGACGAACACATCGAGGAGATGGCGGCCCGACTCGCCGACGTACCGGGCGTGGTGGGGGTGATGCTCGGCGGGAGCCGGGCGCGCGGGGAGCACCGGCCGGAGTCGGACTGGGACCTCGGCGTCTACTACCGCGGCGAGCCCGATCTCGCCGCGCTGCGGGCGCTGGCCGGGCCGGAGGTGGAGGTGGCCGGGCCGGGCGGCTGGGGGCCGTGGGTGAACGGCGGGGCGTGGCTGCGCGTCGACGGAGTCGCCGTGGACTGGATCCTGCGGGACCTCGACCGGGTCGAGCGGGTGTGGGCGGACTGCCGGGCCGGTCGGTACGAGGTCGGGGTGCAGGCCGGTCACCCGCTGGGGTTCTGGTCGCCGTGCTACCCCGGCGAGGTCGCGCTCGGGCGCGTACTCGCCGACCCTGCAGGGGAGTTGGCCGCCCTCCAGGCGCAGACCGTCCGGTACCCGGAGCCGCTCCGCGACGCCCTGACGGGTGGGGCGTGGGAGGCGGAGTTCCTGGTCGGGGTCGCGGCGAAGGGCGCGGCCCGGGGCGACACCCTGTACGTCTCGCTCTGCCTCTCCCGGGCGATGGGCGTGTTGGTGCAGGCGCTGTACGCGCGCGATCGCCGCTGGTGCCTCAACGAGAAGGGAGCGCTGGCCGTCGCCGAACAATTCCCCGGCGTGCCAGCGGACTTCGGGGCACGGGTGGGTCGACTGCTGGGTGCTGCGGGGCAGACCCCCGAGGTGCTGACCGCGACGGTGGACCGGGCACGGGAGTTGGTCGGGGAGGTAGTGGCCGTCCTGCGCGGATGACCGCACGCGCTTTCCGCCACTCTCAACTTATAGCGCACGGGGGGCCTTGCCGCAAGGCCCCGGTCATGTCGCAGAATCTCCAACTCCAGGGCGGTCCCTGGGTGAACGGGAGGAATGACGACATGCGAGTGGTGCTGTCCACGTACGGGTCGCGCGGCGACGTCCAGCCGCTGGCGGGTCTCGCGGTGGAGCTGCGGAAACTCGGCGCGCAGGTGCGGGTGTGCGCGCCGCCGGACGAGGAGTTCGCGCAGCGGCTGGCCGCCGTCGGCGTCGAGCTGGTGCCTGTGGGGGGCTCGGTGCGGGGCCTGGTGAGCGGGACGCCGCCGGCACCGGAGGACTTCCCCCGCCGGGTGGCCGCGCTGGTCGCGCAGTTCCACGAGGCGGTCGCGGCGGTGGCCGAGCCGGGCGGCATCGTGCTGGCCACCGGGATCTTCCCGGCCGTGGCCGGGGCGCAGGCGGCAGCGGAGTCGGTGGGCGCGCGCTTCGCGTGCGTCGCCCTCCAGCCGACCATGCTGCCCTCCCCGCAGCACCGGCCGTTCGAGTACCCGAGCCAGCCGTACCGGGCTGGGCTGACCGACAACCGGGAGCTCTGGGAGGACAACATCCGGACCATGAACGCGCTGTTCCGCGAGCAGGTCAACGCCCACCGGGCGTCGGTCGGCCTGCCGACCGTGGACAACGTGCGCGACCACGTCTTCACCGACCGCGCCTGGCTGGCCACGGACCAGGTGCTCGACCCCTGGCGGCAGTCCACCGACCGCGAGGTCGTGCAGACCGGCGCCTGGCTGCTGGCGGACGAACGCCCGCTGCCCGCCGACCTGTCGGCGTTCCTGGACGCGGGCGAGCCCCCGGTGTACGTGGGCTTCGGCAGCATGCCGATGCGCGGCGCGCCGGGCGCCGCCCGGGTCGCCGTCGAGGCGGTCCGGGCGCACGGGCGGCGCGTCGTGCTCGCCCGGGGCTGGGCCGAACTGGCGCCGACCGACGGCGGGGCGGACTGCTTCGCCGTCGGCGAGGTCAACCAGCAGGCGCTGTTCCCCCGGGTCGCCGCCGTCGTCCACCACGGCGGTGCGGGCACCACCACCGCGGCCGCGCTGGCGGGCGCCCCGCAGGTGGTGGTGCCGCAGATCGTGGACCAGCCGTACTGGGCCGGGCGGGTCGCCGAGCTGGGCATCGGAGTCGCCCACGAGGGGGCCGTCCCGACGGTCGAGTCGCTGTCCGCCGCCCTCGGGCAGGCCCTGACGCCGGAGGTCGGCGCGCGTGCGGCGGTCGTCGCGGGCGAGGTCCGCACCGACGGCGCGGAGGTCGCGGCGAAGCTGCTGCTGGGCTGAGAGGAGACGTCCCCTGGCGCCGCAGCAATTCCCTGACTAAGGTCAGAGAATGGATGCGGCGCAGATTCAGCAGGTGCGGCGATTCAACCGCACCGTCACCCAACGCGTGGGCGTGCTCCACGACCACTACCTCGGCCAGGACCGGCCCGTCGGCGAAGCCCGGCTGCTCTGGGAGATCGGTGAACAGGGCCAGGACGTACGGCAGTTGCGCGAACGCCTCGGACTCGACTCCGGATACGTCAGCCGGCTGCTGCGCTCCCTGGAGACCGCCGGCCTGGTCACCGTCGAACCCCACCCCCAGGACCGGCGGGTCCGCAGCGTCCGGCTCACCGCCACCGGCCGCACCGAACGCGCCGCACTCGACACCCGCAGCGACGAACTCGCCGCCTCCCTCCTCGAACCGCTCAACACCGCCCAACGGTCCCGGCTCACCGCCGCCATGGCCGAGGTCGAGCGGCTGCTCACCGCCGCGACCGTCACCCTCGACACCGTCGACCCGGACCACCCCGACGCCCGGCACTGCCTGCGCTCCTACTACGCCGAACTCCAGGAACGCTTCGACACCGGCTTCGACCCCGCCCACAGCCTCCTGCCCGACGCCGGTGAACTCCGCCCACCCCGCGGCCTCCTGCTGGTCGCCCGCCTGCACGGCGAACCCGTCGGCTGTGCCGGCCTCAAACTCCCGCCCGACGCCCCCGCCGAGATCAAACGCATGTGGGTCGCCCCCCGAGCCCGCGGCCTCGGCCTCGGCCGCCGCTTCCTCGCCGAACTCGAAGCGAGGGCCGCGGACCACGGCCGCACCGTCCTGCGCCTCGACACCAACAAGGCCCTCACCGCCGCGATCGGCCTCTACCACTCCGCCGGCTTCCACGAAGTCCCCGCCTTCAACGACGAGTTGTACGCCCACCACTGGTTCGAGAAGCGGATCGGCTGAGCGGGAGCGGGAAGTCGGCGCCACCGGCTCCCCGCGCCCGTCTCCCTGTCGCGCGCCGCAGGGCGAGGTGGGCCAGCCAGGCCAGGCCGAAGGTGAAGGGTGCGGCGGTGTCGTCGGCCGGGCCGGGGACGGCGGTGCAGACGGCCAGGACGGCCAGCGGCAGCCAGACCCGCAGGAGCAGTCGGGGGGCAAGCCCGCTGTTGGGTAGGAGCGTTGCGGCAACCGGAACGAGGAAGCCGGCCGCTGCGAGCGGGATCGTCAGGCCCGTGTGCTTCACCGCCTCGAACACCGCCCAGGCGAGCAGGAACAGTCCGAGCCCGCCCCATCCACACCGGACCGCCCACGGCGCCCGCGTCCTCTGAACCGTCACCCCTTCACGGAAGCACACCACTGCCAGTCACGCGTCACACCACAGGTGGAGTCAGTACGTCAGGAATCGCCCCCTGGAGCGGCCGTCTCCCACTGTTCACGGCAAAGCCGGAGATACGCCGCGATGCCCTCCGGGGTGCGACGGGTCGCGCCATCGGATTCCCGCTCTTAAGTGGCTCGCGTCCGAGCGGTCCCGCTGGCTACCATCCGCCGAATGATCCTCTCTCACGACGATGCAGGTACCGGGCCGGCCGTTCTGCTGCTGCACTCCTCGGTGTGCGACCGGCGGATGTGGGACCCGCAGTGGCAGGCCCTCCTCGACGCCGGGCACCGCGTCGTCCGCTGCGACTTCCGCGGCTACGGCGACACCCCGCTCGCCGACGGCCCCTACGGCGCCGCGGCCGACGTGCTCGCCCTGCTCGACCACCTGGGCATCCGGAGCACCGCCCTGATCGGCGCCTCCTACGGCGGCCGGATCGCCCTCACCGCGGCGGCCCTGCGGCCGGAGGCGGTCACGGCCCTCGCCCTGCTCGGCGCCGGTCGGCCGGGCCACGAACCCACCGAGACCCTGCTCGCCTTCGGCGCGCAGGAGGACGAACTGCTCGAGGCGGGCGAGGTCGAGGCCGCCGTCGAACTCAACGTCCGCACCTGGCTGGGCCCGGAGGCCGACGAGGAGACCCGCGAGCTCGTCCGCCGGATGCAGCGCCACAACTTCGAGGTGCAGCTGGAGGCGACGGGCGGCCCGGACAAGGAGGACGTCGACCTCGCCCGGATCACCGCTCCCACCCTGGCCGTCTCCGGCGCCCACGACCTCCCCGACTTCCGCCGGATCGCCGCCGAACTCCCGGCCCTCCTCCCGAACGCCCGGCACCTCGAACTGCCCTGGGCCGGCCACCTTCCGAACCTGGAACGGCCGGAGGAGGTGACCGCGCTCCTGACGGACTTCCTGCGGGAGTCGTCGGCGGAGCGGTAGGGGCGGGCGCGGCCCGGAGCAGGAAGTCGGCGGGGCCGACTTCCTGCTCCGCCGTCGTAGGCGGTTCGCCGGAATCCGGGCGGCTCGAGCCGCCGCTGCTCGGGAGCAGTAGCCCGCCGAAGTCCATTCGATGATGGGCGAGTTGGCCGTCAGCGCGCTCCCTGGGCGAGCGAGCAGTCCAGGATCCGGCCGTCGCCCGTGCCCACGAGCAGCCGTCCAGGTCCGGCGATGGTGAGGGCGGTCGGTACGGCCGTGACCGCGCCGATCGTGAGGTGGTGGCGTACGGCGGTGCCGTCCCGCAGGTCGAGGGCGACGAGTTCGCCGTCCTCGTAGCCGACGTACGCGAAGCGCTCGTCGGCGTCGAGCGCGGTCGCCTTCCGGTCGGTCCGGAAGACCCAGAGCGGTGCGCCGCCGACCGCCTCGCGCCGCACCACGAACGAGCCGCCCGGTTGCAGGCCGCGGCCGTCGTACACGGTGCCGGCGTGGACCAGGCCGCCGTCCGGGAGTTCGACGCCGGGGCCGGCGAAGTGGGTCTCGCCGGGCGTGAAGGCGTAGCGGTACTGCCGGCGGAACGCCGTCCGGCTGGGCTGGTGCGGGTCCTCGCCGGGCGGGCCGTTGCGGCGAGGGTTCGGCAGGCCGGCCGTGGCGAGCCACTCCGTGCGGCCGCTCGTCCGGACGTAGGCCCGGCTGCCGCGTCGCACGTGCAGGCGGCTGCGCCCGCCGTTGCCGCCAGCGGGGACGAGCGCCGGCCGGCCGTCCCGGCACCGCACCAGCGACACCGGACCGGAGGGCTCGATCCGGCCGAGTTCCGCGCCGTCCGTGAGCGAGAGCCGGACCACGGTCTGCGCGGGCGCGTCCCACCCCCACGGCACCGGACCGGCCGCCCACGCCGACCGCCCGTCCCCGGCCACCACCAGGTCGCGGCCGCCCCACTCGTCCGGCACGGCCCACTGCCGTTCCCCCGAGGGCAGCCAGGACTCCAGCACGACCGGGTCGAGCGCGGCGAGGATCCTGCCGTCCGGCAGTTCCTCGACCGCGCGGACGCTGTGCCGCGGATCCCAGTCGGCGCTCAGCCCGGACAGCGCCTGGCGGGCGTCCTCCCGGCGGTCGGGGCGCGGAGCGGGCACCCGGGGGCCGGCGAGCTCCTCCGCGGTGATCGACCCGGGCGGCACGGCCCGCCAGTCGGGCCGGCGCACCACCGCGACGTGCCCGCTGACGTGCGCCTCGTAGTCCTGCCAGTCGTCCGGTGGTGACATCAGCACCCGCAGCGCCTGTTCGTCGAGCCACTCCAGGTCCAGCACCTCCCGGCCGGCCCAGTGCTCGAGGAGCGAGTCGGCGGCGCCCGTCTCCAGGTCCAGCAGCAGCAACTCGCCCTGGAAGTGGTACCCGCCGTCGTAGCTTCCGGTGCCGACGGCCAGGAGCGGGAGCCCGGGGTGGAAGGCCATCGTGTGCACCGGGTACCGGGAGTGGAGCAGGGCCCAGCAGGTCAAGTCGTCGGTGCCGTAGACGCCGACCGGCGAGACGACCCGGTGTTCGCAGGATCCGGCCACGGCCAGCAGGCCGCAGGGCTGGTCGGCGACGGCGAGGGCGGGTTCGCCGACCTCGGCGAAGGGGCGGTCGCCGAGGATCCGGTCGATGCGCAGGAGCGGGGTGGTCATGCGGATGATCGTCTCAAGGGGCGTTGTGCTACGGGAGTCGGGCACGAACCACAGGCCGGCGCCGCGCCCCGGCGACTGCCGGCCAGGCGGTGGAAAGAGCGGACTCGAACGTGTGTCGGGCGCCATCATGGGTGGGTGCACTTCACTTCGGAGACCAGCTCGGACGGCGTCTCGGAACGCCGCTTCGTCCATGACGGTGTGCCCGGCGTGCTCTGGCACCCGGCCGGATCCGCCCTCGGCGCACGGCCGTTGGTGCTGCTGGCGCACGGTGGCGGGCAGCACAAGCTGGGGCCGCGGGACCGGGCCCGGCGGTGCGCGGCGCGGTACGGGTGGGCGGCGGTGGCGATCGACGCGCCCGGGCACGGCGAGCGGGAGCGCACCGCGCAGGACGAGCGGTTCGCCACCGAGGTCGGGGAGTTGCTGGCGGCCGGGCGGCCGATCAGCGCGTGGGTGGCGCGGCACACGGCGGCGCTCGCGGAGCGGGCCGTGCCGGAGTGGCGGGCGGTGCTGGACGCGCTGGAGGCTCTGGACGGCGAGGGCCTCGGGCCGGTCGGGTACTGGGGGCTGTCGCTCGGGACGGTGATCGGCATCCCGCTCGCGGCGGTCGAACCGCGGATCCGGGCCGCCGTGTTCGGGCTGGCGGGCCACGCCTCGCTGGTGGAGTCGGCCGGGCGGCTGAGCGTGCCGGTGCGGTTCGTCCTCCAGTGGGACGACGAACTCCAGCCGCGCGAGGCGGCGTTGGCGCTGTACGGCGCGCTGGGTTCGCGGGAGAAGACGCTGCACGCCAACCCCGGGGGCCACCTGGCGGTGCCCGAGTTCGAGGTGGAGTCCGCAGAGCGGTTCCTCGGGTGTCATCTGCCCTGTGGAGCCCGCTGACGGACTCCGGCGCGGCTGCGCCCCGGAGTCAGCACGTTTCCGTCACACGCCTCCCGCGCTTCACGGTGTTCTCACGGCTTCGGGGGTCCACATTGTCGTGGTGACGGGAATTTGTCACATATTGGCCGGCGTGCTCGTATTCCGGCATCTGTCAGCGGTGAGTAAAACTTCGCAAAGAATTGCCCTCCTCAAGCGCCTGTCCGGAAGCTTGATTCAACAGAATGTTGCAGCTCAGAGGGGCGGTGGTCACGCTACGTGGATTTGGCATAACCGTCAGTTCCCGTTTCGGTCGGCAATCCGCAGGAGTACGGTTCCCAACGAATCGCCGAACGTACCGGGAATTGGTGCGCTGCATGGGTCAACAAAAGGGTGGGGAAGGGGCCTTCGGGGCCACCCGTCCGATATCCGTCAAGTTGGTCGCCGAAGTCCTGCGCGGTGTCGCCCAGGTCGATTTCATGCCGTCCGCCGTGTGCGGGCTCTTCTTCGTCGCCGCACTGTTCGCCGCCGGCTGGCAGTACGGCCTCTGCAGCCTGCTCGGCAGCACCGTCTCCACCGCCGTCGGGTACGGCCTCGGGCTGCGGCGGGAAACCGTCGAGGCCGGTCTGGTCGGGTACAACGGGTGCCTGGTGGCGCTCGGCTGGGCGGTGTTCCTCGGCCCGGGCCGCCCCGTCACGGTCGTGGTCGCGGCGCTGGGCGCCGCCGTCGCGGCGGTGCTGACCGCGGGGCTCGGCGCGATCACCGCGCCGTTCGGCGGCCACGCCTTCACATGGCCGTTCGTGCTGACCACCATGCTGTTCCTGGCGGCGGTACCGGTGATTCCCCGGCTGCGCCGGGTCTGATCCCGCGAGCGCCTGAACCCGGCATTCCGCCACCCAACTGCCCGGCATTTCATCGGACTTGCAATTCGTCGGTTTCTCGGAAAGGAGGAGTGGTTCCCGTGAATCTCTCCCCGCGTGAGATGGACAAGCTCTACATCTACGTCGTCGCCGATCTGGCCCGCAAACGCCGTGACCGCGGCGTCAAGCTCAACTACAGCGAGGCCTGCGCGCTGATCAGCGAGGCCATCATGGAGGGCGCCCGGGACGGCCGCACCGTCGCCGAGTGCATGGAGATCGGCAAGCAGGTCGTCAGCAACGCCGACGTCATGCCCGGCGTGCGCGAGATGCTGCCGCTGCTCCAGGTCGAGGCCGCGTTCCTGGACGGCACCAAGCTGGTCTCCTGCCACGACCCGGTGGGTGCCTGAGCGATGACCGCACCTCAGCCTGCGGTGGTCGTCCTGGCCGGCGGGCACGAGAGCGGCGGCGGCCGCGACCTGGCCGCCCTGGTCCAAGGCGAGCCGGCGGGACACGCGCCAGTGGTGCTCGCCGCGGCGACCGCCGGGAGGCCGCTCGCCGAAGCCGTCCGCTCGGCCCTGGCGGCCGGCGACGCACCGGTGTGCGTCGTCCCGATGACCCTCGGACGGGACCCGAAACTGGTCGCCGACACCGCCCGCGCCCTGCGCTGGCTCGCCACCGGCGAGGGCCGCGGACGGCTCGCGCTCACCGCGCCCTTCGGCGCCGCCGAGCACCTGATCGGCTGGCTGCGCGCCGCCGCGGCCTCGGCCGGCAACGGGGACGCCGTCCTCGTCACCGCCCCGGCGGCCGGCCCCTTCGAGGACGCCGAACTGTTCCGGATCGCCCGCCTGGTCCGCCAGTACGGGCGGCACCGACTGGTCGAGGTGGCCCTCGCGGGCGGCGACCCGAGCCCGGCCGAGGGCGCCGAACGCTGCCGCCTGCTCGGCGCGGAGAGGATCACGGCCGTCCCGGCCTCCTTCGGCCCGGCTCTGCCCGCCGGCCCGCTCGAGGGCGTACGGGACGGCGGCCCGCTGCTGCGGCCGTCCGCGATCGGCGGCGTGATCGCCGCCCGCACGGCGGCCGCGCTGCACCTGCTCGGCCATGGCGAGGACGGCATCCGGGCCGGTCTGGACGCCGAGCACGGCCACGGCTACGCCCACAGCCACGGCCCGGGCGAAAACCACCATCACAGCCACAGCAGCAACCACCCCCACACCCACACCCCCCACTGAACCGGCAGAGAGGAAGGCCAGCCATGTCTGGTGGCGCCGCGTACCTGTACGGCGACGACCCGGTGGAGATCAACGCCGGCCGAGCCAAGGCCACCATCACGGTCAGCAACACGGGCGACCGGGCGATCCAGGTCGGTTCCCACTACCACTTCTTCGAGGCCAACCGGGCCCTCGACTTCGACCGCAACGCCGCCTTCGGCAAGCACCTCGACATCCCGGCCGGCACCGCCGTCCGCTTCGAGCCCGGCGACACCAAGGACGTCACGCTCGCCGAGTTCGGCGGGCACCGCCGCCTGGTCGGCTTCAGCAACCTCGTGGACGGCGGCATCACCGCGCGCGACACCCGCGCCCGCGCCATCGACCGGGCGATCGCCCTCGGTTTCAAGGGCGCCAACCTCGACCACAAGGACGACGAACCCAGCGCGGGGCAGTACCGCACACACCACCGGAACGAAGGCGACCGCTGATGGCCATCCTGTCCCGCAAGCAGTACACCGACCTCTTCGGCCCCACCGTCGGTGACCGCTTCCACCTCGCCGACACCAACCTCGTGGTCGAGGTCGAGCAGGACTTCAACCAGGGCCACTACGGCGACGAGGCCGTCTACGGCGGCGGCAAGGGCATCCGCGACGGCATGGCCCAGGACCCGGCCGCCACCGCCGGCCAGGGCGCGCTCGACCTGGTCATCACCAACGTCGTCGTGCTGGACCCGGTGCTCGGCGTCGTCAAGGGTGACATCGGCGTCAAGGACGGCTTCATCGCCGCCGTCGGCAAGGCCGGCAACCCGCACACCCAGAGCGGGGTGCACCCCAAGCTGGTGATCGGCCCCGGCACCGAGGTGATCTCCGGCGAGCACCTGATCGCCACCGCCGGCGGCATCGACACCCACATCCACTTCATCGCCCCGCAGCAGGCGCAGGAAGCGCTGAGCAACGGCATCACCACCCTGATCGGCGGCGGCACCGGCCCGTCCGACGGCACCAACGGCACCACCTGTACGCCCGGCCCGTGGAACATCGGCCGGATGTACCAGGCGGTCGAGGACCTCCCGGTCAACGTCGGCCTGCTCGGCAAGGGCAACGGCTCGCTGCCGGGCGCGCTGCGGGAGCAGGTCGAGGCGGGCGTGTGCGGGCTCAAGGTGCACGAGGACTGGGGCAGCACCCCGGCGGCCATCGACAGCGCGCTGAGCGTCGCCGACGAGTACGACGTGCAGGTGGCCATCCACACCGACACCCTGAACGAGTCCGGCTTCTTCGAGGACACCCTGTCCGCGATCGACGGCCGCACCATCCACACCTTCCACACCGAGGGCGCGGGCGGCGGCCACGCCCCCGACATCATGCGGATCGCCGGCGAGCCCAACGTGCTGCCGTCCTCCACCAACCCGACCCTGCCCTACACCGTCAACTCGGTCGACGAGCTGCTGGACATGGTGATGGTCTGCCACCACCTCAGCCACGACATCCCCGAGGACGTCTCCTTCGCCGACTCCCGGGTGCGCGCCGAGACCATCGCCGCCGAGACCGTGCTGCACGACGAGGGCGTCATCTCGATCTTCTCCTCCGACTCCCAGGCCATGGGCCGGATCGGGGAGTCCTTCACCCGCGCCTTCCAGACCGCCCACCACTGCAAGGAGCAGCGCGGCAAGCTGGCCGGCGACACCGAGCGCAACGACAACTTCCGGGTGCTGCGCTACCTCGCCAAGCTCACCATCAACCCGGCGATCGCCTCCGGCACCGCCGAGCACATCGGCTCGCTGGAGCCCGGCAAGCTGGCCGACATCGTGCTCTGGCCGATCAACTCCTTCGGCGCCAAGCCCAAGATGGTGATCAAGGGCGGCGTCATCAACTGGGCCCTGATGGGTGACCCGAACGCCTCGCTGCCCACCCCGCAGCCGGTCTACTACCGCCCGATGTACGGCGCGTTCGGCCGGGCCAAGCAGGCCACCCGGATCAGCTTCATGTCCCAGGCCGCCGTCGACCTCGGCGTGCCGGCGCAACTCGGCCTGGACAGCCGGGTGTTGCCGGTGCGGCACTGCCGCTCGGTCGGCAAGCAGCACATGCTGCGCAACGACGCCCTGCCGAAGATCGCGGTCGACCCGGAGACCTACAAGGTCACCCTGGACGGCGAGCCCGCCACCATCGAGCCGGCCCGCGAACTGCCGCTCAACCACCTGTTCTACCTCGCGTGAGCAGCCTCCCGGGAGACGGGCTGGACGCCCTGCTGGTCAGCCTCCAGCTGACCGACTCCGCCTTCCCCAGCGGCTTCTACACCCTCTCGCACGGCCTGGAGGGCTACGCCCAGGCGAAGGCCGTCACCCCCGACACCGTGCCCGAGCTGCTCGCCGACCTGCTGCGGCACGGCGTCGGACCGTCCGACGCGACGGCGCTGGCGCTGGCCCACCGGGCCGCCTCGGAAGGCGACTGGGAACTGCTGGTCGAGCTCGACCAGCGACTGCACGCCACCAAGCTCAACCGCGAGCTGAGGCTCGCCGCCACCCGCACCGGACGCCAACTCCTGGACATCGCCCGGGAGTCGGTGGGCGGCGAGCCGCTCGAGCGGTACGCGGAACTGGTCGCCGCCAAGCGCGCCCCCGGCTGCCAGGCGGTGGCCGCCGGGGTCGCCTACGCCTCGGCCGCCGTACCGGTCGAACAGGCCGTCGCCAGCGACCTGTTCGCCTTCTGCGCCAGCTTCGTCGGCGCCGCGCTGCGGCTGCGGCTGACCGACCACCGCAGGGCGCAGGTGGTGCTGCGGGCCGCCGCCCCGGTGATCCGGGAGGTGGTGGCGGCCGCGCTGGTGCGGGAGCCGGCCGACCTCGGCGGCTGCGTACCGATCGCGGACGCGATGTCCGGGCGGCACGAGCGGGCCGAGGCCCGGCTGTTCGCGAGCTGAACACCCCTACGACCGAAGGAAATCCCATGACCGACAACGTGCTCCGGGTGGGCATCGGCGGACCGGTCGGCTCCGGCAAGACGGCGCTGATCGAGGCGCTGGTGCCGGTGCTGATCGCGCGCGGCCACCGCCCGGCGGTCATCACCAACGACATCTACACCCAGGAGGACGCCCAGCACGTCCGCCGCACCCTCGCCGGGGTGCTCGACCCCGAGCGGGTGGTCGGCGTCGAGACCGGTGCCTGCCCGCACACCGCCGTACGGGACGACCCGACCATGAACCTCGCCGCCGGGGCCGAGATGCTGGAGCGCTTCCCCGACGTCGACACCCTGCTGTACGAGTCCGGCGGCGACAACCTCACGCTGACCTTCAGCCCGGTGCTGGTCGACCTCTTCCTGTTCGTCCTGGACACCGCCGAGGGCGAGAAGATGCCCCGCAAGCGCGGCCCGGGCATCACCGAGTCGGAGCTGCTGGTCATCAACAAGATCGACATCGCCCAGTACGTCCGCGCCGACCTCGGCATCATGGAGTCCGACGCCCGCCGGGTGCGCGAGGGCGGGCCGGTGGTGCTCACCAACTGCCTGACCGGGGAAGGGCTGGAGTCCATCGCAGCCTTCCTGGAGACCTTCCGGAAGGTCGCGGCGTGACGGCTGGTCGCGGCGTGACGGCTGCACCGGTGGCCGCCCCGCCCCGGCTCGACCCCCGGCACTACGAGCCGGCCCGCGTCCCGTACGAGGTCCGCCGGCACGCCGGGACGCCCGACACCCTCGCGGTCGGGCGCCCCGGCAAGGTCGGGCTGCTGGAACTGGCCTTCGAGCGGATCGGCGGGCGCACCGAACTCACCGGCCACTACCAGAAGTCGCCGCTGCAGATCATGCGCCCGCTCCACTTCGACCCGGCCCGCCCCGACCTCGCCGTCACCCTGCTGATGTCCACCGGGGGCGGCATCCTCCAGGCCGACCGGCTGCGCACCGACATCCGCTGCGGCGCCGACACGGCCGTCCACCTGACCACCCAGGCGGCCACCAAGGTCTACCGGATGGAGCACGACTACGCGACCCAACTGGTCAACCTGGCGGCCGGGCCGGGCGCCTACGTGGAGTACCTGCCCGAGCCGGTGATCCCCTTCGTCGACTCGCGCTTCTACCAGCGCACCGTCCTGACCGTCGACGCCGGGGCGACGGTGCTGGCCGGCGAGACCGTGCTGGCCGGCCGCCTCGCCCGGGGCGAGCGCAACGCCTACCAGGTGTTCGCCTCCGACCTCGAAGTGCGGCGCCCGTCAGGAGAGTTGGTGGCCCTGGACACGGTACGGCTGGAGCCTGCCGGGGGCGGCGTGGCCGGCCCGGCCGTGCTCGGCGGGCACGACGTGATGTCCAGCCTGTACGTGCTCAGCCCGCTCGCCCCGGCGGCCCGGATCGCCGACGTGCTGCACGAGGCGCTGGCGGGGAGCGGACTGCTGTACGGGGTCAGCGTGCTGCCGCAGGACAGCGGCGCCTGGCTGCGGCTGCTCGACTCCGACACCCGGGCCTGCGCGGCCGCCCTGCGGGCGGCCTGGGACGCGGTGCGGCGGCTGCTGATCGGGGCGCCGGCGCCGGACCTGCGGAAGACCTAGCGGTCCTGGTCGGCGAGGCGGGCGATCTGCCGGTGGCTGAGCTCGACCGTACGGTTCATGTGCCTCAGCAGGAAGGCGAGTTCGTCCTCGCTGTCCTCGGCGAAGACGGCCGCCCAGTCGGCGCCGAGGCTGCGCCACACCTCCCCGAAGCGGGTCAGCGCCTCGGGGAGGACGGCGACCAGCACCCGGCGGCGGTCCGCCTCGTCCCGCCGCCGGACCACCAGGCCGGCCTTCTCCAGCCGGTCGACCAGGCGGGTCGCCGAGCCGCTGGTGAGCCCGGTCAGCTCGGCGATCCGGCCGGTGGTGACCGGGCCGTCCTCCAGGGTGAGCAGGTTGAGGCACTGGACGTCGGTCGGGTGCATGCCGAGGTGGTCGGCGACGGCCTGGTTGAACAGCACGTAGGAGGCCAGGTAGCGGCGTGAGACCGGCCAGAGCCGGGCCATCAGCTCGTCGCGGGTGGGCGTCATGGGGCCAGGGTAACCGGCCGACCGGAAATAAGTTGCGCCACGCAGAGATCTCTTCATATATTGACTGCATGACGCAGATAAATGCCAAGCTTCCCGTCGCCGTCACCGGCGCCACCGGCGCCCAGGGCGGCGCAACGGCCCGCGCCCTGCTCCGGACCGGATGCCCGGTCCGCGCCCTCACTCGCGACACCGACTCCGCATCCGCCCGCGAACTCTCCTCGCTCGGAGCCGAGTTGGTGCGCGCGGACTTCGACGACCCGGCCTCGCTGACCGCCGCCCTCGACGGCGCCGGCGCACTGTTCGCGATGTCCAGCCCGTTCGGGACCGACCTCGACACCGAGGTCCGCCAGGGCATCGCCCTGCTCGACGCGGCGGCCGCCACCACCGGCCTGCGGCACGTCGTGTTCACCTCCGCCACCAACGCCGACCGCTCCACCGGTATCCCGCACTTCGACTCCAAGCAGCGCATCGAACAGCACCTCGCCGGCCTCGACCTGCCCTGGACCGTCATCGGCCCGGCCGCCTTCCTGGACAACTACGCCAACGACTGGACCCTCGAGTCCCTGCGCGAGGGCGTCTTCCACCTCCCCATGCCGCCCGGCGTCCCCCTCCCGGTGATCGCCGCCGAGACCATCGGCGCCTTCGCCGCCCACGTCCTCACCCACCCGGACGCCTACGCGGGCAAGCGCATCGACATCGCCTCGCAGTGGTGCACCGGCGAACAGATCGCCGCAGCGATCACCGCCGCCAGCGGGCGGCCGATCCGCTGCCAGGAGGTGCCGCTGTCCGTCGTCGAGACCTACTCCGAGGACCTCGCCGCCATGTTCCGCTACTTCCAGGAGGTCGGCCTCGACATCGACACCGACACCCTGTACGCCGAGCACCCGACCGTCGAATGGCGCAGCTTGGAAGACTGGGCCGCCGGACAGCCCTGGGACCTGTGAGGCGCGGGCGTATCGTCGCCGGGTGAGATCGAAGAGAGCACGCCGCATCCACGTCGACGGCCATGACTACCGCTGGGTGGTCCGCCTCCGCGACACCGCCCACGTGGACGTGCGCATCTGGCTCGACCGGCCGGGCGGGCCGTACCGGCCGCTCCTCGCGACGCGGCGCTTCGACAACCCGTGGCTGCACTACGGGGTGCTGCTGACCGCCCCGCCCGAACGGATCGACGAGGTCTTCCGGTTGGAGCCGGTCAAGCCCGCCCTGGTCGCCGACCTGATCCGGGCTGGCCTCGAGGCCGGTTGGCGGCCGGAGGAGAGGGGCGCCGCGCTGGTCCTCGCGGAGGAGTGACGGGCATCGAGCCTAGGCCAGCCGTTCCACGAACTTCCGCTGCCAGGGCGTCTCCACCGCGTGCCGGCTGTAGTGCTCCCGCACGTACGCGACCGCCTCCTTCGCCAGTACGCCGTCCAGCACCGCGATGCACGCGAGCGCCGTGCCGGTGCGCCCCCGTCCGCCCGCGCAGGCGAGTTCGACGCGTTCGTCGGCGCACCGCTCCCAGGCCTGCCGGAAGGCGTCGGCCGCGTCCGCGCGGTCCGCCGGCAGGCGGAAGTCGGGCCAGCGGACCCAGCGGCTCTCCCAGGGCAGGGGCTGCGGCTCGCGCCCCAGCAGGTAGATGCCGAAGTCGGGCGGCGGCCCGGGCGGCAGCGGGTTGCGGACGCCGCGGCCGCGCAGCAGGCGGCCGGAGGGGAGTTGCAGCACGCCGGGGGTGGAAGGGTCCCAGGTGGTCATGTCAGCTCTCAGATGCCGGCGTGGCCGATGAGCTTCAGGCTGCGCTCCCACAGTTCCGTCCGGGCCCGCTGATCGGCGATCTCCTCGGCCGTGCGGTCGAGCCGGCCCTGGTCGCGGCCGTGCAACAGGACGGTGTCGCCCTCGGCGGCGAGGCGGTGGGCGAGGGCGCGGCCGAGGCCGTCGGTGGCACCGGTGATGAGGATGGTCCGCGGTGGGGCGGGCGGGGTCATCGGGACTCCTGTCATCGGCTGCCATCGGCTGTGGCGGCCGTCATCGGGCGGGGCGGCGGAACCGGTTCAGGATGCCACGTGCAGCCGCGCGGCGCCGGGCATCCCGGCGCGGTGGGCCAGCGCGGCCGCCTCGCCGCGCGAGCCGACGCCCAACTTGGCCAGGATGTTGGCGACGTGGAACTTCACCGTGGATTCGCTGATGTGCAGCGCCGCGGCGATGTCCCGGTTGCGGCGGCCCTGCGCCAGCTGGTCGAGCACCTCCAGCTCGCGGGGCTGGAGCCCGTCCAGCGGGTCGGTGGCGGCGGTGGGCGAGGGCAGGCCGAGCGGCAGGTCGACCGTCACCGTGGTTCCCCAGCCGGGGACGGATTCGACGTCGTAGCGGCCGCCGAGGGCGGCGATCCGGTCGGCGGTGCGGTGGACGGTGAGGGCGTCGGCGGCGAGCAGCCCGAGGCCGTCGTCGCGCACCACCGCGCGCAGTGCGCCGTCCGCCGCGAACTGCCAACTCAGGTGCAGCCGGGTGGGTTTCTCCTGGTCCAGCATCAGCATGACGGCGACCCGCACGGCGTCCCGGGCGGTGTGGGCGGTGTCCGCGGGGACGGACCGGGTGGCGTCCGCCGGGGGCGCGAGGTCGAGCCGGACCCGGGTGTGCCGCAGCAGCGGACGCAGTTCGCGGGCGAGCCGGGCGAAGGCGGCGTCGGCGGGTTCCTCGCTGAGGGCCCGGTCGAGGTCGGCGGCGCGGCGCAGGTCGAGCAGGGCGGTGACGGCGAGTTCGGTGGCGGCCCGGCGGGCGGCGGCGTCGTCCAGGTCGGTCGAGCGCAGCGGGGCGAGGACGGCGCTGAGCGCCGCGCCGTGGGTGCCGGTGAACTCGGCGATCGCCCGGGCGCGGGCGTTGGCGGCGGCCCGGGAGACCGCCGCGTGGGTGGGGGCGGCGTCGGTGGCGCGGTGGTCGGTGTGGGCGACGGCCAGCTCCCAGAACCGCTGGAGCAGGGCGAGCGCGCGCGGGTCCACCGGGTCGGCGTGCGCCCGGACGAGGACCAGGACGGCGCTGCCGTCGCTGCCCGGGCCGGTCGCGGCGGTCACCACCACCGGACGTACGCCTCCGGCGAGTTCGCCCTCACCCTGCCAGGGGTGACCGGTCGCGGTCGTTCCGGCGGCGTGCTCGGCCAGCCGGGACAGGTCCAGTCCGGTGACCTGGTCGGCCAGTTCGGGAGGCCCGTAGGCGTGCGTGGGGGAGAACGTGCAGATGCCGTTGAGCTGCGCGATCACCTCGTACGGCACGAGCGTGGCGATCACCTCGCCGAGCCGCCGCAGCACGTCCGGCCGGGGGGTGCGCAGCACCTCGACGGCCCGGGCCAGGGCGTCCTCGGGGCGGCTCCAGTGCTCCTGCCAGGTCTGGTCCATGCCTCGACCCTAACCCGTGGCGGCCGGCGGCGGCCCGTCCCTTCGGCCAGGTCGAACCGTCCGAAAGACCGGCCGGGCGCCGGGCCGTGACGTCGCAGCATGGAAGTCGTCGGAAGCAACCAACCCCCGGGACGACTCCCGGAAACCGCAAGGGATTCCTGCCATGACCAAGGCGATCGCCTTCCCGCAGTACGGCGGCGCGGACGTGCTGCGCACCATCGACGTCGAGCTGCCCGCCCCCGGGCCCGGCCAGGTCCGGGTCGCGGTCCGCGCGGTGGGTGTCAACCCGATCGACCACCGGCAGCGCAGCGGCGAGCTGCACTCGCTCTTCCCGGCAGTCTTCCCCGCCGTGCCCGGCTACGAGGTGTCCGGCGTGGTCGAGGCGGTCGGCGCGGAGGTGACCGGCTTCGCGCCCGGCGACGAGGTGTTCGGCGGCCTGATGGGCGGCGGCTACGCCGAGCAGGCGCTGCTCGACGCGGACGAGCTGGCGCTCAAGCCCGCCACGCTGAGCTGGGAGGAGGCCGCCGCGATCCCGGTGGGGGCCGAGACCAGCGAGCGGGCGCTGGACGTCCTCGGCGTCCGGCCGGGGGAGACCCTGCTGGTGCACGGCGCGGCCGGCGGGGTCGGCACGGTGCTGCTGCAGTTCGCCCGGGCGCGCGGCATCACCGTGGTCGGCACCGCGAGCGAGGCCAACCACGCCCACCTGCGCGAGCTCGGCGCGATCCCGGTGACGTACGGCGAGGGCCTGGCCGAGCGGGTGCGGGCGGCCGCCCCGGGCGGGGTGGACCGGGCGTTGGACGCGGTCGGGAAGGGCGACGTGCTGCCGCTGTCGATCGAGCTGACCGGCAGTGCGGACCGGGTGCTGACGATCGCGGACTTCGCGGGCGCCGCGCAGTACGGCGTCCGCTTCAACGGCGGTGCCGAGGGCGTCGAGTCCTACCACCGGCCCGCCTTCGCCGCCGCGCTCGCCCTGCACGAGGCAGGCACCCTGCGGCTGCCGCTGCACCGGGTGCTCCCGCTGGCGCAGGCGGCCGAGGCGCACCGGATCAGCGAGCACGGGCACCTGCGGGGGAAGATCGTGCTCACCGTCTGACCCGCGGGGCACGGGGGTCCCGACTGACCCGCGGCGCGGGTGCTCACCGACTGACCCTCGGCGCGGGTGGTCCCGTCCGACCAGCGGCGCGGATGGTCCCGTCCGACCAGCGGCGCGGATGGTCCCGCCCCGCCGAAACCCGGTGCCGCGCCGCCGCGCTCGGTAGAGTCCCGTCCATGGTGACTTTGAACGCGGCGGGGCGGCTGGCCGGCCGCTCCTGCGTGGTGACCGGCGCGGCCAGCGGCATCGGCCGGGCCGTCGCCGAACGCTTCGTCCGGGAGGGCGCGTCGGTGGTCGCCACCGACCTGGACGCGGAGGGGCTGCGCCGCCTGGCCGGGCGGTTCCCGGACGCCGTCAGCACGGTGGTCGGGGACGTGGCCCGAGAGGAGGACGCCCGACGGATGGTCCGGGCGGCCGTCGAGCGGCACGGGCGGCTCGACGTGCTGGTGGCCAACGCCGGGGTGATCCCGCTGATGGAGATCACCGAGGCCACCGCCGAGGACTGGGACCAGGTGATGGCCGTGGACGGTCGCGGCATGTTCCTCACCTGCAAGTACGCGATCGAGGCGATGACCGCCCAGGAACGGCCCGGCGGCTCGATCGTCTGCCTGTCCTCCATCTCCGGCGAGGCCGGTCAGCGCGGCCAGGCGGTGTACGGGCCCGCCAAGTTCGTCGCCTCGGGGCTGACCAAGCACCTCGCCGTCGAATGGGCGGATCGCGGCATCCGGGTCAACGCCGTCGCCCCCGGCACGATCGCCACCGAGCGGGTCGCCCGGCTGCGGGACGAGCCCGGCGGGACGGAGTACCTGGAGGCGATCGAGAAGCTGCACCCGATGGGCCGCCTCGGCGACCCGGCCGAGGTCGCCGCCGCCGTGCTCTTCCTGGCCTCCGACGACGCCTCCTTCATCACCGGGGCCGTCCTGCCGGTCGACGGCGGGTACCTGGCGCAGTAGCGGGCTGCTGACCGTAGGGCTCCTGACACTACGGCTCCTGACACTAGGGCTCCTGACGGGCGAGCAGTTCGACCAGCGCCGACACCCCGTCGGCCCCGTGTCCGGCCTCGACCGCCCGCCGGGTGACCGCGAGGGCGGCGTCCAGCACGGTGGTGTCCAGCCCGCGAGCCCGGGCGGTGTGGGCGACGTGGGCCAGCCCGGCCTCGGCGGAGGACACGCTGCTGCGGTCGCCGGGGTGGCGGCGCTCGTCCGCGCGCGCCGCGTAGTCCCTGATCAGCGGTGGTAGCAGCTGGGACAACCCCTGGGCGTACGGGACGAGTTCGGCGCCGCTGAGGCCCTCGGCGCGGGCCAGTGCGAGGGCGTGGACCCAGCCGTGCACGGTGGTCCAGAACAGGTCCAGCAGGGCCGCGTCGAAGGCCGCCGCCCGTCCCGGGTCCGTGCCGACGTGGCGAACGGTGCCCAGGGCGCGCAGGGTCGGCTCGTGCGCGGCGAAGGCCTCGGGGTCGCCGCTGAGCAGCAGGGTGCCCTCCGGGCGGCCGATGGTGGGGGTGGGGGTGAGGATCGCGGCGTCGAGGAGGCGGTGGCCCCGGGCGGTGGCGTCGGCGGCGTCGGCCCGGGCGTCCTCGGGGGTGATCGAGGTGGCGTTGACGACGGTCCGGCCGCGCAGCGCCTCCCCGGCGGCGGCCAGCACCGCCCGGGCAGCCGGCTGGTCGCGGACGCACAGCAGCACCAGTGGAGCCTCCGCCACGGCCTCGGCGGCGCTGCCCGCCCGCCGGGCGCCCAGCGCGAGCAGTTCGGTGTCCCGGCCCGGGGTGCGGTTCCAGACGGTGACGCAGTGGCCGGCGGCCAGCAGCGCCCCGGCCAGTGCCCGGCCCATCGGGCCCAGGCCCAGCACGGCAACGGCGGTGCCGGAAAAGGGGGTTGAGAAGGATTCTCGGTTCGGCATGGCGGTTACGCTAGACCCTCACGCCGACGGCAGAGTCAAGGCCGGAGCCCGTCGGCCGGTCGATCGGAGGTGCCGCGATGCGGATCGGAGAGCTCGCCCGGCGGACCGGGGTCACCCCGCGCGCCCTGCGCTACTACGAGGAGCAGGGCCTGCTCACCCCCGAGCGCCGCCCCAGCGGCTACCGCGAGTACGGCGACCGGGACGTGGACACCGTCCACGGCATCCGCACCCTGCTCGCGGCCGGTCTCAACAGCGCCGCGATCGCCGAGATCCTCCCGGGCCTGCCGCTCCCCGGGCAGCGCCGACCCGGCCCGACCTGCCCGCAACTGCTCGACGGCCTGGCCCGGGAGCGGGCCAGGATCACCCGGCGGATGGACGAACTCGCGGCCGCCCGGGCGATCCTGGACACGATCACGGGCGCGGCGGCGCCGAGCGAGGTGATCCGCACGCCGCGGACCTGACCCGGCGGGACGGAAAACCGCTGGCGCGCGCTCCCGTGCCGTGCTGGACTGGTCGGATGGATCGTGATCATGTACTCGCCTTGTTCGACCAGCGGATCCGGCGCGACGCGCAGCCCGACGGCCCCGGCGTCCGCGTCGAGCGCGACGGCGCCGTGGTGCGCCGGGTGGGCGGGGAGCACGCCTGGAACGGCGTCGTCTGGTCGGGCCTGGACGCGGCCACGGCGGACGCCGCGATCGCCGCGCAGGTGCGCCACTTCACCGAACTGGGGCTGGAGTTCGAGTGGAAGACCTACGCCCATGACCGCCCCGCCGACCTCGGCCGGCGGCTGCTCGCGGCCGGGTTCACCGCCGAGCCGGACGAGGCGCTGATGATCGCCCGGATCGCGGACCTGCCCGCCGGCCCGGGGCTGCCCGAGGGCGTCCGGCTGGAGCCGGTGACCGACCCGGCCGGGGTGGACCTGGTGGTCGCGGCCCACGAGCAGGCCTTCGGGACGGACATGCCCGGCCTGCGCGAGCGGATCCTCGACCACCTGCGGCACAGCCCGGACACGCTCAGCCTGGTCGTCGCGATGGCCGGGGACCAGCCGGTGAGCTCCGCCCGGATGGAGCTGAACCCGGGCACCGGCTTCGCCGGACTGTGGGGCGGCGGCACCGTCCCCGCCTGGCGCGGCCGGGGCATCTACCGCGCCCTGGTGGCCCACCGCGCCCGCCAGGCCGCCGAGCTCGGCTACGAGTACCTGCAGGTCGACGCGAGCGACCAGAGCCGCCCCATCCTGGAGCGGCTCGGCTTCGCGCGGCTGAGCACCACCACGCCGTACAACTACCAGCCGTAGGAGCACGGAGGCCTGGCGAGCGGAAAGGGCCCGGCCCCCGGAGCGGCGGACACCGGGGGCCAGGAGTTCACGGTCCGGCTCAGTGCAGCGGGACCGCCACCGCCGTGACCTGCTGCTGTTGCAGGTGGGCGGGGTTGGTGCCGTCGTCGTAGGTGGTGACCGACGTGGTGTAGTCCGTCGTGCCGCCGATGACGTTGCCGAAGTAGTCGCCGATGAAGGTGCTCGAGCCCTCGACCGGGGAGTCCAGCTGCGGGTCGAAGGAGTGGGCGCTGAGGCGCAGGTTGTGGCCCAGCGGGCCGAGCGTCGGATCGTAGAACTGGACGCTGGTGTCGACGCAGTAGTCGGTGGCGCCGTAGGGCGCGCCCGGGTGCTTGGGGTTGGCGGTGTCCAGGGCCAGCCCGGCGGCCCGGGCCTCGGCGGTGCCGGCGGCGGCGCAGGCGAGCCGGCGGTCGTAGAAGGCGACGCTCACGGTGCCGTCGGGGCCGGTGGTCAGGTTGGGCTGGAACTCGTCCACCGGGGCGGCGTTGTCGTTGACCCGGATCGGGGCGCTCCAGCTGGCGCCGCCGTCGTAGGAGGCGGTGAGCAGGACGTTCACCACACCGGTGGCGTAGTCCTCGTACGCGACGTACAGCGGGTAGTGGCCGTTCACCGGCCGGCTGCCGAGGGTGAAGGTGTCCTCGATGCCGTCGCGGAAGGTGGTGTTGGCGTACGAGCCGGGCGGCGGGGTGATGGTGCCCGGCAGGGTGGAGACGGTGGTCCAGGTCTGCCCGCCGTCGTGCGAGGCGTCCAGGAAGATCGCGTCGCAGCAGAGCCGGTGCGCCGGGTCGGAGTTGGTGAGGGTGGTGTACACCGTCCCGTCCGGGGCGACGTGGGGCAGCAGGTAGGTGGCGCCCTGCGGGGTGTTCGGCGGCTCGGGCAGCGCCTGCGGGGTCGACCAGTCGGTGTGGGTGCCGTCCGGGCGGGCGTCGGCGTACGCGACGTACGGCACGGGGGTCTTGTTGTGGAAGTCCACCCACATCGCGTAGATGCGGTTCAGGTGCGGGCTGTTGGGGTTGGTGTCGACGGCGATCCACTGCTTGTCGGGGCCGTTGCCGATGCTGTCGTAGGTCGCGACGAAGTCGGGGTGGCCGCCGCGGGTGGTCAGCCACTGGGTGGCGGTGGTGGCGCCGTGCGGGCGGACCGCGACCGAGATGGCCTGGGAGGCGACCACCGGGTTGGCCTCCCGGGAAGTGCCGACGCTGAAGTCGTGCGAGCCGTCGGCGTTGTAGAAGAACTGGTAGGGCAGCAGCAGCGAGTAGTAGTTGCCCCAGGTGTCGAAGGCGCCCACCGGGTCGGTGTTGTCCGTCCAGCCCTCGTAGCCGGGGATGTGGCCCTGCACCGGCCAGCTGTGCCCGCCGTCGAAGGACTCGAAGAAGCCCAGCAGGTGGTTGTAACCCTCCGCGCTCACCACCCACTTGGAGGCGCCGATCAGGTGGTTCGGGTTCGTCGGGTCGACCCGCAGGTCCGACTCCGAGTGCCCCTTGACCAGCATCGGCGTCGCCGCCGGGTAGCCGGGGTTGCTGCCGACCTGGGTCGGGTACGGGCCGGCCGCGCCGGTGTCCTCACCGGTGGTCGCACCGCCGGCCGGGCACGGTGTCATGCCGCTGTAGCCCTCCGCCGGGCCGCTGTTGGCGGCGTAGGGCACCTCGGGCCGGAAGCAGCTGGTCCGGGCGGAGGTGGCCTGCACGTTGCTCACGGCGTTCGCGGCCTGGCTCGCGGCGTAGGCGGCGTCGCTCTGGGTGCCCTGGGGGAGCGCCGGGGCGGCCGTTGCGGTGGTGGCGGCGTTCGCGGCGTTCGCGGCGTTCGCGGCGTTCGCGGTGGAGGAGGAGAAGGGGGAGAGTAGCGAGAGGCCGAGCAGCGCCGGGCCGAGCAGTAGAGCGATTCTTCGGTTGCGCAACGGGGATGCCTCCTGCGGTCTGGGGGTGAACCTGGGGCAGTGCCTTTGGAGTTGACGGAGGGCCCCGGTGGGACCGGGTGGGCCACCGGTGCCTCGCGGCCCGATGACGGTACGGGTGCGGGGCCCCGTCAACAAGGGCGGGAGTGGGAAGTTGACGTCCCGTTTGCCGGGGATGGGGACGGGCATTGCGTCCGGCGCGGGATTTGTCGGGAGTCCGTCGGGCCCTGGCGCCGGCCGCCAGGCGGTGCGGGAGCGGTCCGGCTACGGTGCGAGCGCGCCGACCGGACGGCCGGGCGGTACGGACCAACGGGAGGTAAGGAGTTGAGCGCGAACCGCCCCGGCACCGGCTCCCCCGGCTCCCCAGAGAACACCACCTCGCCACCGGAATCGTCCCCGCCGACCCGGTCGCCGCCAAGGCGGAGATCACCGCCGACTGGGAGAAGTTCTTCGACCCGGCCACCCCGATCGCCGGCGAGGCGGAACTGGTCCAGGGCGGCGACATGCTGTTCCCGGTGCTCCAGGCTTCGCGCAGGACCCGCGGGTGGGCCAGGTGAAGGCGAAGGTGAACGACGTCGTCTTCGTCGACGCCGCCGACGCGACCGTCCTTTCTACGCGCTCTCCCTCCAGGGCAACGTGGTCGAGCCGAACGCGAGCGGGCAGGCCGTCGCCGAGAACGGCACCTGGAAGGTCGCCCGCTCGACCCTGTGCGGGCTGCTCACCCAGGCCGGCAGCGCCAGTGCCACCGCCGTCCCCGGATGCAGCTGACCGCCCCGA
Source organism: Kitasatospora sp. NPDC001683 (assembly GCF_053596495.1). Taxonomy (NCBI): domain Bacteria; kingdom Bacillati; phylum Actinomycetota; class Actinomycetes; order Kitasatosporales; family Streptomycetaceae; genus Kitasatospora; species Kitasatospora sp. NPDC001683. The sequence continues at coordinate 37,553 of NZ_JBSFGK010000018.1, read as the reverse complement.
CGCCAGGCCGGGCCGTCGGGCCCCGGCCGAGCGGCTAGTCGGTGCCGGCCGGGAGCCGCTCGACCACCACCATCGCCGCGTCGTCGTCCAGGCGTCCGCCCACGTGGGCGAGGAGGTCGCGGCGGAGGCGGTGGAGCAGCACGGACGGGCGCTCGGACTGCCAGGCGGCGACGCGTTCGGTGAGGGGGTAGAAGCGGCGGCGGGCGTCGCGGGCCTCGATCACGCCGTCCGTGTAGATCAGCAGGCGGTCGCCGGGCTCGAACGGGAAGGTCTCCGCTTCGTACCCGCTCGGGGCCAGTTCGCCGAGGCCGAGCGGGGGCGCCGGGGAGCGGGCGATGAGCGGGCCGAGTCCGTAGGAGTGCAGCACCAGCGGGGGCGGGTGGCCGCAGTCGATCATGTGGACCACCGGGTCGTCGTCCGGGATGTCGAGCAGGACGGCGGTGATGAAGGACTCGCCGGTGTCGTCGGCGCCGGCGTCGCCCGAGGTTCTGCCGCCGAGCCGGCGTCGTCGGGCCTCCCGGGCCTGCTCGGCCAGCTGGGTGAGGTCCCAGGAGACGCTGCCGTCCAGGTACGCGGCCAGGCTCGGCAGGTCGGCGTGCAGGTGGGCGGCGGCGCGGAAGGCGCCGAGCAGCAGGGCCGCGTCGCCGAGCGAGGAGAGCCCCTTGCCGCGGACGTCGCCGACCAGCAGCCGGGTGCCGGTGGTGGTCCGGGCGGCCGCGTACAGGTCGCCGCCGACCTGTGCCTCGGCCTCGGCGGCCAGGTAGACGGAGGCCAGGTGCAGCGGCCCGATCCGTTCCGGCAGCGGGCGCAGCAGCACCCGTTGGGCGGCCTCGGAGACCAGCCGCACCCGGGCCAGTTCGCGTTCGTGCCGCTCGCGCAGCACCCGCAGGCCGACGATCAGCGCCGAGACGATCACCTGCGCGCCGAGCTGGGTCTCGATGTTGGCGCTGGTCAGGCCGTCCCGGACGGCGCCGATGACGGTGAGCGCGGCGAGGGCGAGCAGGGCGACCCGGGCGGTGGCCCGGGGGCCGGCGAGGGAGGCGGTGAGCGCGGGGGCGACGATCAGCAGCGGGCCGAGGTGGATGCTCGGCGGAGCGAGGATGTCGACGACGGTGATCAGGACGATCAGTGCGAGCGGCAGTGCCGTCATCACGCGGCGGTCGGGCCGCCAGGAACGGCGGCGGGCGCGCGGACGCGGCTCATCGGGACGCTGCCGGAGGGGCACCTCTCCTCTGTACACCGTGGGGGTGGTGGGGCGCACCCCGGAACGGGGCCGGACCTTGAGGGGCCCCGGGTCAGCCCTCCTCGCCGTAGCGGGCGAGGTAGGCGGCGAAGCGGGCGACGTCCTCGTCGGACCAGTCGGTGAAGCGGGTGGTGAAGGCCAGTCGGCGCTGCTCGTTGGCGTCCCGCAGCAGGGTGAGCCCGGCCTCGGTGGCGCGCAGGATCTGGCCGCGCTGGTCGTCCGGGTCGGCCTCGCGGCGCAGCAGGCCGAGCCGCTCCAGGGCGGTGACCTGGCGGCTGACGGTCGACTTGTCGAGCATGAAGTGGGCGGCCACGTCGGCGGCCCGGCAGCCGCCGCGCTCGGTGATCAGGTCGAGGATGCTGTACGTGACCAGGGAGAGGTCGGGGTGCAGCTGGGAGGCCTTGTGCCGGGCACGGCGGGCGAAGGCGGTCAGCTCGCGCTGGATGGTGTCGATGGACGACTGGCGGCCGGGCACGGCGTTCCTACCTCCTTGAGGCTTGCTGAGGCTTGCTGCAGGAAATTTGTTGCACTATACAACGGATTTGCCGGGAGTAGTACGCGGCGGCGTCGCCGACCCACCGGCCGGGGTGCTCGCCCTCCGTTCCCGTCCGGCCTGCCAGGCGCGGGCGGCCGCGATCCGGCGGGTCGCACTCGGATGAGTGGCGAACAGTAGCTCAAGCACCCATGGCGGGTCGACATCCGAGACGTTCACCACGGCCAGTCTGCGCTGCATCGCCGCGAACTGCTCGACGTCCCCGGTCAGTTCGAGCGCGTGGCGGTCCGCCCTGGCCTCGATCCGGCGGCTCACCGCGCACTGCGCCGGGCCCGACAGGGCACCGATCAGCGCCGCGAGCGCGGCCAGCAGCGGCAGCGCCCGGGGATCGGCCGCGTCGTCCGCCCCGGCGGCCGACAGCAGCGGGTGCCAGTCGGTCAGCAGGCCCAGCAACGCCACCGCCACGGAGGCGCCCACCGCCCCGAGCACGGTGCCGATCGGCAGGTCCCGGTGCTTGACGTGCCCCAGCTCGTGCGCCACCACCAGCTCCACCTCGCGCGGCTCGGCGGTCGACAGCAGCGTGTCGTACGCGACGATCCGGCGGGTCGCGCCCAGCCCGGAGACGTACGCGTTCAGCGCGGTGGTCCGCCGGGAGGCGTCCGCCACCAGGACGTCCCGGACCCGGACGCCGTCCCGCTCGGCCAGCGCCAGCAGCGCGGTGCGCAGCTCGCCCGCGGGCATCGGGGTGAAGCGGTTGAACACCGGCTCGATCAGCAGCGGGTGGAGGAAGGACAGGGCGGCCGTCAACAGCGCCGCCGCGCCCGCCGCCAGGAACCACCAGTGCCGCGGCGACCAGGCGGTCAGCGCGAACAGGCCCAGCACCAGCGGGAGGACCAGCAGCAGGGTGAGCGCGAGCGACCGCACGGCGTCCATCGCCCAGCCGGCCCAGCCCTGGGTCACCAACCCGTACCGTGCCCGGACGGTGCGCACCCCGGCACCGAAGGGCAGCTGCAGCGCCTGGCCGAGCAGCACCAGGGCCGCCGCGCCGGCCAGCACCTCGGCCGACCGGGAGCCGCCGAACCAGCGGCCGGTCGCCGTCACCAGCGCGGCACCGGCCGGGGTGAGGCCGAGCACCAGGGTCAGGGCCAGGCCCGCCAGGCGGCCGCCGAGCGCCCACGGCAGCTGGGCGCGGCGCAGCGCGCGGCCGCGGGCGCGCTCGGCGGGGGTGAAGTCGGGGGCGGCGGTCGTGGCGGCGCTCGCTTCGGCGGTCGCGTTGGCGGTCGCGTCGGGGCCCGGGGCGGGTGCGTTCATCGGCGGGTGTGGCTCCGGCGGGGGATGAGGGGGCGTGGTTCGGGTGAGCGGGCGTCGCGGTTCAGCATCTCCTACCGCGCCCGGCCTGCGCTCACTCCTCGTGCTCACTCCAGCCGTTCACTCCTCCTCCGGGCCGGTGGCGTTGTGGACGCCGGCGCGCAGCAGCTGGTGGCCGAGGTCGACCAGGGCGCGGCCGACCGCGAAGTCGTCGCCGACCGCCGGGGCCGGGGTGTCACGGGGGTTGCGGCGGGCCAGGGCGTCGCTGTGCAGGACGTTGCCGTCGGCGTCCAGCACGGCGTGCACCCGGGTGGTGTCCCGGTCCTCGACCACGTGCAGGCTGATCTGCCAGTCCTTGGTGCGGACGGCCCCCGGGGCCTGCTCCCCGGCCTCGGTGGCCACGGGCGGCGGGGCGGAGGCCGTCCCCTCGGACCGGACGATCACCACCGGGCAGACCCCGTGCACCGCGCAGCGGGTGGACACCGAGCCGAGCAGCGTCCGGGCGAAGGTGCCCCGGCCGCGGCTGCCCAGCACCAGCAGGTCGGCGCCCTCGGCCGCCTCCAGCAGCACCTCGGCGGCGTGCCCGAGCACCAGGCTCTCCCGGACCTCCACCGGACGCTGCGGCCCGATGACCTCGTTGACCTCGGCGGTCAGGGTGCGGCGGGCGGCCTGTTCGAAGCCCTCGTCCACCATCGGCGCGAACCAGCCGTACAGCGAGGGGTACTCCCAGGCCGCGACCGCGTGCACGGTGGCCCCGGTGAGGACCGCCTGGCCGACCGCCCAGCGCAACGCCGCCTTCGACGGCTCCGATCCGTCGATCCCGACCACGATCCGGCGCTCCAGGCCGGGGGCGGGTTGGTTGCTGGCCATCACGTACCTCCTCCGGCGCCCAGGCGTGACCGCCCAGCTGCGCCTCCTCTCCACGCTGCGCGCCGCCCGGGCGGTGCGCCAGGGACACCGTGGCCGGGTGGGGGCGGGGGATTGGGACGGGCGGGCCCGGTCGCACGTGAGCGAGGGAACGACGGCTGCGGAACGGCTGCTGTGCCCTTTCGTGTCCGGAATGTCGTGGGTGCGGGCTCAAGTGGTGGCGATTCGGTGGCGTAGGCTGACCGCTCTTGCATCGACTCCGGGGGGAACCACTCATGCGCCGTGCCGCGGCCGCCGTCGCCGTGTTCGTCGGGCTGACCGCCGTCGCCGCCTGCGGGCCGGACGACCCGAAGCCCGCCCCCGCCCCGACCGCCGCCGCGCCGGCGGCCTCCGCCGCCGCACCCCCCTCCGCCGCAGCCTCCGGCACCGGCCCGGCCCCGGCCCCCACCAAGGGCGGCGCGCCCCGCCCGGACGGCACCATCACGGTCGCCTTCGCCGGGGACGTCCACTTCGAGGGCCGCACCCAGCCCCGGCTGTCCGTCCAGCCGCCCGAGACGGCGCTCGGCCCGATCTCCCGCACCCTCGCCGACGCCGACCTGTCCGTGCTCAACCTGGAGACCGCGATCACCGGGCGCGGCGCGCCGGAGCCGAAGACGTACACCTTCCGCACCGCGCCCCAGGCGCTGTCCGTGCTCAAGGACTCCGGCGTGGACGTCGTCTCGATGGCCAACAACCACGCCGTCGACTTCGGTGCCGACGGACTCGCCGACACCCTGGCCGCCAAGGACTCCTCGCCCATCCCGGTGATCGGCGTCGGGCACAACGCCAAGGAGGCGTACGCCCCGTACCTGACGACCGTGCGCGGGGTGAAGGTCGCGGTGGTCGCCGCCAGCCAGGTCGAGGACATCACCAACCAGAAGTGGCGGGCCGGCGCCAACAAGCCCGGCATCGCCTCGGCGCTGGACGTCCCCGCGCTGGTCTCGGCGGTGCAGGCGGCGAAGAAGGAGGCCCCGGTGGTGCTCGTCTACCTGCACTGGGGCGAGGAGGGCAAGGCCTGCCCGACCGGCGCGCAGACCGCCATCGCCAAGAAGCTCGCCGCCGTCGGGGCCTCCGCGGTGGTCGGCACCCACGCCCACACCATGGTCGGCTCGGGCATGCTCGGCAACACCTACGTGGGGTACGGCTTCGGCAACTTCCTCTGGTACGGCACCTCCGACTACGCCTTCTCCAACGAGACCGGCGTCACCACCCTCACCCTCGCCGCCGACGGCAAGGTCACCGGCGAGGCCTTCGCCCCGGCCACCATCGACGACAAGGGCATCCCCCAACCCGTCACCGGCGCCGCCGCCGACGCCGCCCTCAAACGCCGCGACGGCCTGCGCGGCTGCGCCGGCCTCACCCCGCCCCCGGCGGCTCCGGCTTCGCACTGACGCCCGTCCGTGCGTAGGCGCCGTCCCTGACACCGCCCACTGACGACCTCCCGGGCGGGGCGTCCTCGCCGCCGCCCGCGCGGCGCTGACGCCGAACCCGGCATTGCCGCGGCCGACTTCACCTCCGAGGTCAACAGCGACGTGGTGGCCCGAGGGGGAGCAAGCCAGGACGTGTGCGGTTGTGGGCACGACTGTCGGTGAGGTTTGGCATGCTGGGCGTGACCTGAAAGGGGGCGGTAGATGGGCGGGACCGACACCGCACGGGGCATGGGGTTCCAGACGGCTTGTGCCCTGTTGCAGCTGATCCGGACGCCGGAGCAGTATCCGGAGGCGGACTCCTTCCGGGTGGAAGGCGCCGACGAGGCTATCGACTTCGAGGTGCGGGACGCGGAGGGTCGGCCGCTGCTGCTGGCCCAGGCGAAGACGCGGGTCGAACCGGGTACGTGGTCGGGTGGCGAACTGCTCAGGCTCGTTCGCCGCTGGGGAGCGGCGGATCCCGACGGTTCGGCGGTGCTGAAGTTCCTCTCGGACGCCCCGGTCCACCCGTCGGGCCAGGCGCTGCGGGATGCGGCGGCGCGAGCCCGTGCGGTGGGGGAGCCGGAGCGGTGGCTCGCGGAGTGTGCGGGGCTGTTGCCGGCATCGGTCACCGTGGTGGCCGAGGACCACGCGTTGCTGCGGCGGTTGGAGATCGACAGCCGGATCGGCCCGTGGGAGCAGATCCTCGACCAGGCGCGGCTCGAGCTGCTGCGGCTGTCACCGGTCGCGATGGTGGCTGCGGAGGTGGACAGCACTGTCGACGCACTGTTCCTGAAGATGTTCGAGTGGTCTGCGGATCGCCATCTCGCCCGCCGGACAATCCGGTTGGACGAACTTCCTGGGCTCCTGCGCGGCCGCCGAGTTGCACCTGCGGCGGAGGCCGGCAAGTCATTCGGGCGGGTCCGGGCGCTGTTCCGCGATGTTCCCTCTGCGGCGGGTGTGCGCGGCCGGGAGCGGGAACTGACGGCGCTGCGGGAGCGTTTCGGGCGGGAGCCGGAAGCGGGCGCGGTCCGAGTGGTCGTGTCCGGCCTCGGTGGCATCGGCAAGTCGAGTATCGCCCGGCTGTACGCCCACCAGCACCGGGAGGCCTACGAGTTCGTCTGGTGGATCCCCGCAGACACCCGTGAGGAGGTTCTCGCCGCGTACCGCCGGATGCTCGCGGAGGAGCAGCAGGAAATCGGGGCAGCTGACGACGCGGAGGTGCTTGCCCTGGTCGGCCTGCGATTGACGCGGCTGGGCTCGCGACTGCTGCTCATCTACGACAACGTCGTCGGTCGGGATCAGCTGAACGGGCTGCTGCCGGCGTGCGAAGGCACCGACATCCTGGTCACCACCCGTGACTCGGCCTGGGCTGCGGCCGAGGGCGGGCTGGTGGTGGAACGGATGACTGCCGAGGAGGCGACGGCCTGGGCGGGCGAGCGGCTGCCGGGTGGCACGACAGCCGAGGCGTCGCGGTTGGTCGACGCGGTGGAGGGCATTCCGCTCGCGATCGCCCAGGCCACCGGCTATATCGCGGCGACCCAGTGCCCGGTGGATGCCTACCTGGTGGAACTCGCCAATCTCAGAGCCAGGTTGCTCGACGATCCGGGGTTCGTGCCGATGGACTACCGCGCGACGCTGACCGCGACGGTGGGCCTGAGCGTGCGGAAGGTGATCGCCCGCGCGCTGCAGGCGCCCAAGGAGTCGGGGCGGTACCTCGCCTCTGAGGTTTTGGCTCGCTGCGCCCTGCTCGCCCCGGACTTCATCCCGCTCCACCTTGTGACGCCGGACCTACCGAGCGGGGCTACCGTCTACGGCGCGGTGGCCGAGCTGCGCAGGTTCTCGCTCGTCGACCCCCGGGACGGCACGCTGGCGATCCACCGCATTGTCCAGGAGGTCGTCCGGGCGATGCTGGACGGCGAGGCCGTGGCCATGATGCAGGAGCGGTTCCAGGAGAGGCTGGTGACGCGGCTGAGGGACGGCATGAAGCAGCAGGAGTGGGCCGACGTCGCCACGCTGATCGAGCACGCGGTTCACGTGGCGCAGAACGTGCGGAGCGGCGGTAGGGGAGACGACGGTACTGTCGCGCTGTTGAGCAACGTCGCCGGAGCGATCATGACCGTCCACGGTGATTCGGCACGGAGCGAAGCGCTGTTACGGCAAGCGCTGGAGATCATCGAGCATTCCCCCGACGGGACGCTGCGCGATCCGGTCTACCGGCGGGCTGCGACCATGACCGCGCTGGGCCAGTGCCTGTACAACCAGTGCCGATTCATGGAGGCCGCACAGGCGGCCGGAGTCGCCCGGGAGCTGTTGGAGGGCGCCGATGCGCCTGATGTGCTCGGTGCGGAACTCGCCGAGAACCTGCTCATGGCCCACACCACCGAGATGCAAGCAGCGGTCGCCATGGATCGGTTCGCCGAGGTCGCCCATGCCAATGCCAGGATTGAAAGGGTTCTGCGGAGCCTGGACGTGGCGCCGGCGGTTGCCTTCCACACCCGGCTGGAGCGGGCTCAGATGCTCGTGTGGATCAAGAACTGGACCGACGCCGCCCAGGTGATCGAACAAGCCAGGACGGGCACCCCGCCGACAGCGGCGGCGAAGGCGGAGCTGTCCTTCCTGGACGCCATCATCAAGGCGTCGACAGGCCGATTGGAAGAGGCCCTCGCCCTGACCGCGAAGATTCCGGAGCCCGCCGAACAGGTCGCCGTGAACGTCCTGCGCCACCACGCGGACCTGTTGGTGGACGTGGCACATGCCCTGATGACCGGTAGCCAGGCCAGGCACGACCAGGGGCTGACCGCCGAGGCCTGGATCCTGCAGGCCGCGGAGTCGATGATCGACAGGGCCGAGGTCCTACTGAGGGCTCACACCGATGGCGGGCCGGAGGTCCTGGCGACGGTTGTGCACCGCCGCGCGATCCTCGCGTTGACCCGGCACATGGTGGGGCACGTGGATGGGTTCTCGGAGTGCCGCGCTCTCATGAGGGAGAGTCTGGACCTCTTCGAGGCGGCAGGGCAGACGGACGTTCCCCTGGCGATCAACGCTCGTCGCTTCCTGGAGCTCGACGAGGGCGCCCTGGACAGTGCCCCCGGCGAGGAGGACCGCGTGGAAGGGCCTGCCCTGGTACCGCTGCCGTCGTCCAGCGTGGGCGGCCAGTACCGGATGGCCGAATTCCCCTGGCGTAAGGCGGCTCGGCTTCACCTGTTGGTTCCGCCGGATGCGCGCCCGCTGTACCGGCTGATCGGAGCTGCCGCCTATCACCTGAGCGGGCAGCCCGCGCCCTCGTCTGCTTTCGTCTCCCTGGCGTTCGCCGCAGCGTTGCGATCCCTGGGGCAGAGGAGTCGGCTGGTCCCCGCGACAGTGCGGGTGGTCCCGGAGGGTGGCGAACCGCTCGACCTGCCGGTGTGGGAAATCCCGCCGATGGCCATCGGCGACCAGCAGGTTCTGGGGCACGTGGTCGTCTGGTGTGAAGACTCCGGCCGGCTGGTGGACCTGGCCCTGCGGCTCGGTCAGAGCTGGTTCGCGCCTGATGCCGTGGAGCGCGAAGTCTTCACGGCACCTGTGGTCCTCCCCGCGTTGATGTTCGACGATCTGCTGGGCACCAGGATGGGGACCCATCGGAATGGGCACCGGCTCGAATATGAGCTCCGCCCCGACTGGGATGACCTGCTGGAAGCCGCGATCGCGTGCGTCGACCAGGCGGCGGTCGACGCCTTCGCGCGGGTCTTGGTCTCATCGGCGGCCGTGGTAGCCGAGACCGATCCGGGCAGCTGAGTCGCCCGACTCCCCCCCGATCGCCGCCGTGGCCCGGGCGCTGGCCGTCCAGGGGGCCGTCGTCGCGGCGGTGGACCGGAATGTCCGGTCCGCTGGGCTCGCTCGCGGCGGGGTGTGCCGCAGCGCATCCGTATGTGCTGGATGTTGCTGACGCAGTCGAGTTGATCGAAAGTCAACTCGTCGTGATTCGGGGTGCTGGCCGCCTCCCAGGTGGTCGACCGGCTGCTGCCCCGCCTCGGCCCGCGCCGCCTCGCCCGGCCCGCCCTGCTGCTGGCCGCGGCGGTCCTCGCCACCCTCGGATTCGCCGAAGGACCGTGGGCCGTAAGGACATTGATGTTCGCCGTCGGCCTGGTCCTGGGCACCGCGTACTCACCAGCCAGATCGCCGGCTTCGCCGACGTCCCACCACCCGCCACCGGCTGAGGCTCACCTCGTCCGGCCGGGCGCCCCCACCGCCCGGCCGAACCACCACACCGACCCGAGCAGCGTCGCGCCGGGCGCGATCCCGGTCGCCAGCGCGACCACGGCCGCCGAGGCCCCGCAGAACGCCAGCACCAGCCCGAGCGCCCCGCACGCCGCCAGCCCGACGCCGAGCACGTGCATCGCGGGTCGCCGCCAGGCCACCGCAATCCCGAAGAAGTGCACGCCGACCACCAGGGCGACCCACCCCACCGTCGCCTCCGGGGTGTGCAGCACCTTGTTGATCACCGCCAACCCGGCGACGATCGCCACCACCTCGGCCACCACCAGCCAGTACCGTCCCCCGAAGCTCGCACCCTGGGCTCGCCCCCGGACCCGGCCACCTGCGGACGGCGCCGCCCGAGCAGCACCAGAGCGAGGAACGCCGCCCCCCGACCACCCGCAGCGGGACGGCCACCCCTGTCGGCAGCGCGCCCGCATTGGCCTCGACGAAGATGAGCCCGAAGCCCGGGCCGATGAGCCGGCCAAGTTGATCTCTGTTCACGCCGGTCAGCACCCCGGTCGAATGTCCGTTCGGGCCGGCGGGGTGGGCTGCTGATCTGCCGCTACTCTCGTACGTGTGGCAGGAGCACTGGAGGAGACCGCATGGATCCTGAGCACTACCGCCTTCTCGAAGAGACACGGCGCAGCCTCCCGGACGGCTTCAAGGTCGAGCTGTCCGGCGACGTCATCGTCATGCAGGCGTCGCCCTCCTCGATCCACCAGTTGAACCTTTCGATCGTGCAGCGCCAGTTCGACGTGCACTGCCCGGTCGGCTACTTCACGAGTGGAAACAGCGACCTCTCGTCGCCTGGGGTCGGCGCCGTTCGCAACCCGGACCTCACCTACCTACCCGAGGACGTGATCGATCTGGCAGGACACAACATCCCTGCCGAGCTTGCGTTGATCGCAGTCGAGGTCGTGTCGCCGTCCAACCCCGATAACGACTGGTCGGGAAAGGTCCGCGACTACCCCCGCATGGGCTTCCCGCTCTACCTGATCATTGACCCACGGCAGAAGTCGGTGACCCTGTTCTCGGAGCCGAACCACGACCGCTACCACACGAGGACCGAGCGGGAGTTCGGTGAGTCGATCCACATCCCCGAACCGTTCGACTTCGACCTGGACCTGTCGCGCCTCGTCCCCTATCGGGACTGACCTCCAGGCCGGATGCGGCGGCGCTGGGCGGCCGCGCCCCGTCCGGCAGATCGGCTACCTGTTCCCGCAGCTCGTCGGCGGCGTGCGTTATGCCGCTGCCCGACAGCTGACGGTGCGCCTACTCGTCGGGGAGGCGCGCTCCACGGTGTCTCCTGCGCGGTGGCCTCAGCCCGCGTGGGGCGATTCGTTCTGAGTGAAGGCGAGGAAGTCCGCCCAGGCCTGGGCGGTGAAGGCGAGTTGGGGGCCAGTCCTGTCCTTGGAGTCGCGGACGCGGACGGTGCTCGAGGTGAGGGCGATCTCGACACAGGCACCGCCCTCGGTGTTGCTGTAGCTGGACTTGAACCAGGTCAGCGCATCGTTCATAGCTCCTCCAGCAACTCGCTGATCAACTTGGTCGAGGCCTCGGGATCGAGTGCCTGCCGGAGGATCATTTCATGGCGATGACTGAGGATGCTTACCCTGGCAGGGTCTGCGTGGAGCATGCCCAACGCCTGGCCCTCCTCATACGCGAGCCGCTGGTGCTCGGCTGTTTCCAGAAGGATGAACTGCCCGTTCAGACCAGGGTGAATTCCTCGGGATGGAACCACTTGAACCGTGATGTGGCGCGCCCCGCTGACAGTCAGAACGTGGCGCAGTTGTAGGTGGTGGGCTTCGATAGTTGTGAGGGGCCGTCGTAGGACGCCTTCTTCGATCAGAAAGTTGAAGGCTCTGGTCTGAACCTTCAGCATTTCCTGGCGTTCCAATCTAGCAGCGACTCGCGTCTCGACGGTCTCGTCATCGAGTGGTGGCCAGTGGGAGTTGAGGAGCGTTCTTACGGTCTCCTCGGTCTGCAACAGGCCCGGAAAGAAGTGGTTCTCGTACCAGTTGAGTGCTACGGCCTCGGCTTCATACATCATGTAGTCCTCGGCGGACGACGGATATTTCTCCGGCTTCAGGTAGTCCGCTCCCGCCATCAGGATCCCCTTCGCGCCGCACATTTCGTCCGCCACCCGCAACAGGTGCAGCGAGGGCTTCCGCCGGCCCGCCTCCATCGATCGCAGGCTCTCGTAGCTGTACCCGGCTTGTGCCGCCAGATCCTCGCGGCTGACGCCGGCGCGCGCCCGCCACAACTTGATCTGGTCGCCGCAGTACTGCCACGACATCGGTGGCGGCGTGGCGGACGAGGACGCGTTCATGGCTGACCCCCCAAGGTCATCCGGTGCGGGCTCCCGACGTTAGGCGCCCGGCGGCTCGGGGGTGTGCGAATCGACCGAAATCGTCCATGTAGGTGACTGTCGGCCCGGGCCACGTCTGCCTCATCCTTTCTTCGCTCACTCGTTCGAGTGGTTTCAACTCTGCTGCCCACCGCGAACCTCCCCCCGCCCGTCGCGTTGTCAGTACCCCTCGCTACGTTCCTCGCATCGCTGGTCAGCAGGCGATCAGAACGACGTTCCCCGGTGGGAGGAGTACGGCCGTGGCATGGGTGGAGACGGGCGCGGGAGGGTACCGCGTCGCGCTCGACGACGAGGGCAGGGTGGTGTGCCGCAACGCTGCGGGGCGCGCGCTCAAGTCCGTGCCGTCGAAGCTCGGTGACGACCCGGTGGTCACCCAGCTCAAGCAGCTCGCCGAATGGCTCGCCGCGCACGAGCGGCGCTGCCAGGAGGACGTCGAGCGGTGGATGGTGCGCTCGCTGCCGGTGCCCGCCGCCGTGCTCGCCGCCGTCTGGGCGGACGACGCCTGGCGGGCGGTCCTGCGGGACGTCGTGGTCACCGGCCCGGACGGCGCCGTCGCCGGCTTCCTGCGCGACGCCGACGCCGAGCGCGGCCTCGGCCTGGTCGACCTGGACGGCGACACCGTCCGCCTCACCGACGGCGAGGTGCTGATACCCCACCCGGTGCTGCTGCCGGACCTCGACGACCTGCGCGAGTTCGCCGTCGAACTCGGCGTCTCCCAGCGCGTCCAGCAGCTCTACCGCGAGGTCTGGCACCGGCCCGAGGAGCCCTCGGCCGGCACCGAGGTCTCCACCTACGCCGGCGGCCGCTACCGCGAACTGCGCGAGCTGGTCGGGCGCTGCACCCGGCTCGGCTGCCGGGTCCGCGGCGGCTCCGCGGTGCAGCCGATCACCGAGGGCGGCCGCACCGTCGAGGCCCGGGTGTGGGTCGGCGACTACTACGAGTACGACGCCTGCGAGACGGGCGCGCTGAGCTGGGCCGGCCCCGACGGCCGGGCCCTGCCGCTCGCCGAGGTCGGACCGGTCGCCTGGTCCGAGGGCATGAGGATGGCCGCCGCCCTGTACGCGGGCCGCACGATCGAAGGCGAGGAGCCCGCATGACCACCACCGTCCCGAACCAGGGCGCCGCGACGCCCGAGGCGCTGCTCGACGCCGGCGCCGTCCTCCCGCCCGGCACGCTGCCCGGCGCCGGTCGCCCCGACAGCGCCGCCGACGTGCTGACCGCCCGCGGCTACGCCCACCCCGCCCTGGACGGCCGCCGGATCGTCCGGCTGGTCCCCGGTGCGCTCGGCCAGGCCGAGGACCTCGCCCTGGAGTTCCTCGGCCTCACCCCCACGGGCGAGCCCGTCGAGGTCGGCCAGGTCCGCCAGGAGGCGCTCGGCTTCCCGGCCTGGGCGCTGGTCCACGACCCCGCCAACGGACACCACGCGCTCGCCCTGGTCAAGGAGTTGGAGCGGCTGGCCCGCCAGGCCCGGTCCAAGCCCGGCGCCGCCAAGGACGGCTTCGAGGCGCTCGCCACCCGGCTCGGCCGCGCCGTGCCGCACTTCCTGCCCACCTTCTGCGAGGAGGTCGGCCGGATCTTCCTCGCCCACGACAACCGGACGTACGCCGCCGCCTGGTTCGGCAAGGCCCGTGAGGCCGAGCGCACCCACAACCTGGCGGTGGACGAGGAGCGGCTGCGCGCCGTCTTCCTGGAGTTCGCCCTGGCCGGCGCGCTCACCGTCAAGTCCCTGCGCCAGTACGTCAAGGAGCTCGCCCAGCGGCTCGACCCGCTGACCGCCTGGCAGCGCTTCCGCCAGCTGTGCACCGAGCGCTCCGCCGCCGGCATGGCCCCGTACGCCGGCGTCGCCGAGGACGCCCGCGCGCTGATCCGGGCCGCCGGGCTGGACCGCGCCGAGCACGAACGGGCGCTGCTGGCCGAGCTGCTGGACTCCCCGGCGGTCACCCGGGCGCCCGCCGCGTTCTGGAAGTCCTGGCACGGCGCACTGGTCGACCTGGGCCGGCGCGAGGCCGCGGTCCGCACCCGCCTGCTGGAGCTGCTGCCCGACCCGGCCGCCGCCGGCACCGACTCCGCCCAGCACGACACCGCGTGGCTGGCCGTCCTCGCCGAGACCGGCGCGGAGGAGCTGCTCACCGGCGCCCGCGCCGAGGGCGCCGAGCCCGCCGCCGCCTGGCTCCAGCGCTGGTGCCACCACCTCGGCCGCGGCTGGCGCAGCCGCCCCAGCTGCCCGGCCACCCTCGCCCTGGCCGGGCGGATGGTCGAGCGGCTGCGTGCCGACGCCGTCGCGGTCGACCTCTTCACCGGCATCCGCGCCAGCCACACCCGACTCGACCTGCTGAACCTCCTGCTGGCCGCCGGCGTCCCGGTCGCCGACCCACCGGCCGACCTGGGCTTCGACCTGCGCGAGTGGGTCGGGCAGAGCGGCCCCGACGCCGCCGCCCTCAGCGCCGTCGCCGCAGACGAGCGCTTCCGGCCGCTGCTGCGCCGCGCCGCCCCGTCCGCCTGGGACCCGGCCGTCCAGCACCAGGCGGCCGTCCTGCCGCTGCTGGAGGAGCTGTTCACGGAGTGGGCCGAGGAGCGCGCCGACGAACTCGCCGCCGTCCGCGGCCTGGCCGGCGCCGACGACCTGGTCCGCTCACTGACGCAGTTCCGCACCGCCATCCGCACGGTCGCCCCGGCCGCCGCCGAGAAGATCGCCGCGCTCGACGTCACCGGGCTGCTCACCCGCGCCCTCGGCGCCGGCATCCTGGACGAACTCGGCTGGCCCGCCCTGGAGGAGGCGCTCGGCCGGCTCGCCGACCCGCCCGCGCCCGACGCCCTCCCGGACACCGCCCCCGGCCACCGCGCCTGGGGCCTGAACGACCTGATCGTCGAGGACGCCTGGCCGTACCTGATCCTCGCCCGCCGCGACCGGGCCATCGTGGTCGGCCCGCAGGGCACCGTGCTGGAGCACACCCTGCGGCTGCCCAAGCCGGCCCAGCACCGGAACCGGCCCCGGCTGCGCTTCGTCGACGGCGAACTCCTCGTCATCTGGTACGAGGACGGGAAGCAGCAGGCGTACTGGTCCAGCCGGCCGGACCGGACCTTCGAGCTGGAGGGCCCGAGGATCGCCGGCTACCACTACGGCGACCGCCACCCGGAGGTCGCCTCCCTCCCGCTGCCCGGCGGCGGCCGCACCACCGGCACCCGCCCGCTCCACCCCGGCGACACCCGGCTGCCCGAGGAACACCCCGTCCTCGGCGACGGCACCGGCTACTGGACGCTGCGCCACGCCCCGGGCGGCGGCCCCGTCCTGCGCGAACTCGACCCGGCCACCGGCACCCTGGGCCGCACCGCCGAACCGCCCGTGATCGCCGCCACCGCCGGGGCGGGCCCGCTCGTCCTCGGCAGCACCGGTCTGCTGCCGCTGCAGCCCGGCCTGGAGGGCACCCCGCTCGGCACCGACGGCACCGTGCTCGGCAGCTGGGTCCGCCGCGACCCCGGCCGCGCCGTCACCACCTTCACCGCCGACGGACAGCGGATCGCGCTGCCGCTGAACGACCGCAACGACACCCACGTCCTCCCGGTCGGCCGACTCGCGCTGCCCGGCGCGCAGGGCCCGGTGGTCAGCCGCACCCGCGAGTTCCTCGAGCTCGGCCTGCCCGACCTCGCCGAACGCTCCGACCGCACCGCCGACCTGCGCTCCTGTCGAGCGGGTGAACTCGCCGCCGCCGGTACGGCGCTGGTCCCGCCCTACGACCACTGGCACGCGCTGCGGCCCCGCGACGAGGCCGGCTCCCGGGTGCTGCGCGCCCTGACCACCGAGCAGGCCGCCCGGCTGATCGACCTCGCCTGGCCCGTCGACACCGAACCCGTCCCCGAGGACGAACAGCGCTGGCTGACCGTCCAGGGCGTCCGGCGCCCGCTCGCCCAGCGCGGCGAGGCCCGCAACAGCCTGCCGGTCGAAGCGGTCGGCGCCGCCCTGCCCGGCATCACCCACCCGCGGCTGCTGGCCGGCGTCGCCGGCCTCGCCCGGTTCGCCGCCGACCTGCTCGACCGGACCTCCCGGTTCCTCCCGCAGCCCGACGCCGAACGGCCCGCCAAGGCCGAGGCCGCCGAGTGGCGGCCCGAGCACGGCCGCGACCACGAACTGCGCGCGGCCGTCGGCGCCGTGCTGCCCGGAATCGGCGGCTTCGGCAGCGGCTGGGGTGCCTCCGACCGCTGCTGGACGCTCAACAACCTGCGCGCCGTCAGCGCCGTCCTCGCCGACCCGCCCGCCGCGAGCGGCGAAGGCTGGAGCACCCCGACGACCATCAATGTGCAGGGCGGCGACGCCAACCACGGCTGGCTGCACCTGCTCGGCCGACTGGACGTCCTGGCCCACGCCGTCGCCGCGCCGCTCACCGAACCGGCCCACCGCTCCTCCCTGGTGCTGCTGCTCGGCGAGCTCACCAAGGGTCCGCTCGCCGACCGCGGCGCCACCCTGCGCGAGATCGTCCTCGCCGAACGGACCGACGCCACCAAGACCGGTCGGCCGGCCACCCACCGCCAGGGCGAGGTGCTGCGCCGGGGCGAGCGCACCGTGGTCATCCTCGGCTACCAGCGCCAGTACACCGACGGCACGGTGCACTGGCTCGCCGTCGACCATGACCCGAGCGGCGAGTTCGGCCCGGTCGCCCACTTCACCACCGTCCGGGAGCGCGGCACCGAGGAGCGGGTCAGCGCCGCCTGGATCGCCAAGTTCTGGCGGGTCGCCGCCCTGCGCCGGGCCGTCCCCTGGGACCAGGCCCGGGCCGCCGCCTTCGCCGACCTCACCGGCATCGGCACCGCCCGCGCCACCCTGCTGCTCAGCCCGCCGCCCGGCCTCCTGCAGTGGGGCAACGCCTCGCTGCCCGCCGAGTACGGACTCAAGCCCGCCGAGGTCAAGGCCGCCCAGCACTGGCTGCGCGGACACGACCACCTCGGCATCGCCGCCGTCTGGGCCGCCCTGCTGCCCGCCGACGACCCGAAGCGGCTGTGGACCGAGGGCCCCGACCTCGCCGCCGGGGCCGAGGCCTGGATCCGCCGCTTCGGACGGCTCGTCACCCTCCCCGAGGAGGCTCAGGCCACCGTCCAGGGCCTGCCCATCACCACCATCGAGGCGGTGCTCAACCCCGGCCACACCCCTTGGCTGACCGGCACCACCACCTTCCGGCTCACCAGTGACGGGCAGGGCACCCCCCGACTGGTCCCCGAGGACGCCTCCGCCGTCCCCCACTCCGGCGCACTGGGCACCACCATCCGCGCCCTGCGCTGGCTCGCCTACCACCTGCCCGCCGACAACCCGCTGCGAGCCCGGCTGCCCGAGGCCGCCGCCGGGCTGCGCGCGCGGCTCGCCGACCCCGAACTGCTGCTCGGCTTCGATCTGGTCCGCACCGCCAAGGGCGCTTCGGTGGCCGCCGTCCTGCGCAGCCACTGCGGACTTCCCGCCGAGGGCGGGGCGGACCCGGACGGACTGGTCCGCTGCGGCCCCGCGCTCGTCCTCACCCCGAACCACGCCGAGTTCGAACAGGTCTGGCTGCGCCCGGCCGGGTTCACCGGTCCGGACGACCCGCTGCTCGACGTGCTCCTCGGGTTGGCCGACGACTACTGGTTCGCCCCCGAGCTGGCCGCCGTCAAGTCCGTGCTGAGTGGTGAACCGGAGCGCCTGGCCGCCTCCGCCGACGCGGTGACGGCCACCGGCGACGGCCCGGCCTGGCTGCAGAACCCGCAGCTGTCCGCCCCCGAGCTGGTCGCCGAGGTGGCCCGCACCCACGGCCTCGGCGAGGACGCGGCCGCGCTCCACCTCCAACTGCTCGCCCTGCCCGACCCGACCGACCGCAACACCGCTCGCTGGACGGGCTGGAAGCCCGCCCGGCTCAAGCGCGCCCGCGCCGAACTCGCGGCCTCCGGACTGGTGTTGGAGGCCAAGCGGGCCCGGGCCGGCCGCAGCCTCTTCCTGCCCGGCGGCTGGCAGGAGGCCAAGGCCCCCGCCCTGCCGGTGGAGACCTGGAAGGCCGCCCTGTACGAACTGCCCACCCACCAGCCGGTGCTGCCGCACCTGCCCGTCCCCGAGCTGTTCGCCCTCGCGTGGCGGCGCACCGTCGACGGCGACGCCCCCGGCTACGAAGAGCTCCAGACCAGCAAGCGCAGGAAGGCCCGCCGATGACCCCCACCGAGACCATCGCGACCCCGGAACGGCAGATCGTCCCGCCCGAGGAGAAGCACGCCGCCGAACTGGAGTTCCTGGCCGCCCACGACAGCGGCCCGCGCCCGCCCGGCTGGCGGCTCACCCCGCGCGCCGTCGTCACCTTCGTCATGGGCAGCGGCGGCGAGAAGCTCAAGGCCGGGCGCCGCGGCCTGGTGATCGAGCCCAAGTTCGTCGGCGAGCGCGCCCTGGTCGAGCGCTGCGTCGTCACCCTCGCCGGGGAGCGCGGCCTGCTGCTCGTCGGCGAGCCCGGCACCGCCAAGTCGATGCTCTCCGAACTGCTCGCCGCCGCCGTCTGCGGCACCAGCGCGCTCACCGTCCAGGGCACCGCCGGTACCACCGAGGACCAGCTCAAGTACGGCTGGAACTACGCCCTGCTGCTCGCCAAGGGCCCCAGCCGCGAAGCCCTCGTCCCCTCCCCGGTGCTCACCGCGATGACCACCGGAGCCGTCGCCCGGGTCGAGGAGGTGACCCGCTGCCTGCCCGAGGTGCAGGACGCCCTGGTCTCCCTGCTCTCCGAACGGCGCGTCGCCGTCCCCGAGTTGGCCGGCACCCCGGACGGGCAGCTGCACGCCGCCGCCGGCTTCACCCTGATCGCCACCGCCAACCTGCGGGACAAGGGCGTCAGCGAGATGTCCGCCGCCCTCAAGCGGCGGTTCAACTTCGAGACGGTCGGCCCGATCGGCAGCCTCGCCGCCGAGGTCGAACTGGTCCGCCGCCAGTCCACCACCGCCGTCGCCCGGGCCGGCGCCGGCTACGCCGTCGACGACGCCGTCCTGGAGGCCCTGGTCACCGCCTTCCGCGACCTGCGCACCGGCCGCTCCACCGAGGGCTGGGAGGTCGAGCGCCCGTCCACCGTGATGAGCACCGCGGAAGCCGTCTCCGTCGCCACCGCGCTCGGCGTCACCGCCGCCTACCTGCCCGACGGCGGCGACCTCCTCGGCCGCCTCCCCGGTCAACTCCTCGGCGTCGTCCGCAAGGACGACCCGGCGGACGCGGCCCGGCTGCTCGGCTACTGGGACGGCCCGGTCCGCCGCCGCGCCGAACAGGGCGCCGCCACCTGGCGCACCCTGTGGGACCTCCGCTCGGCGCTGGAGGCCTGACGATGACGAGCAGCGCGGTGAAGCCCACCCCGGACGGTCCCTGCGGGGTCGGCGCCGACCCCGGCGTCGGTACCGACCCCGCCAGCGACCCGGCCACCGACCCGGCCACCGACCTCGACGTCCGCACCGAGGCGGAGCGGCTGGCCGGCTCCGGCACCGACCGCCCCGGGCCCTACCTGATCGGCGTGCGCCACCACGCGCCCTCCCTCAGCGCGGCCCTCCCCGCGCTGCTCGACGCCGCCCGTCCCGAGGCGGTCCTGATCGAACTGCCCGCCGAGTTCCAGCCCTGGCTCGACCTGCTCGCCGACGAGGCCACCGAGGCCCCGGTCGCCCTCGCCGCCGCCCCGGCCGGCCCGGACGACCCCGGCCGGCTCGCCTTCTACCCCTTCGCCGACTTCTCCCCGGAACTCGTCGCCCTGCGCTGGGCCCGGCGCCACGGCGTCGAGGCCATCGCCTGCGACCTCCCGCTCGCCCACCGCACCGCCGCCGACGGCACCCGTGCCCGCCGCGGCCCGACGGAAGGACGGGCGGAGGGTCCGACGGAAGGACGGGCGGAGGGCCCCGCGTCCCCCGGCGTGGCGGACGCGCTGCGCCACCGTCTCACCGGCCGAGACTCCGACGAGGACCTGTGGGACCGCCTGGTCGAGACCGCCGCCCCCGGCTCCACTCCGGAGGCCGTCCGGCGCGCCGGCCTCCTGGTCGGCTGGGCCCTGCGCCACGACGCCGAGACCGGCCCCGGCGTCGACCCGTACGACCTGCGCCGCGAGGCCTGGATGCGCGCCCGCATCCACGCCGCCGCGGCCGACGGACGCCGGATCGCCGTCGTCGTCGGCTCCTTCCACGCCCCCGCCCTGCTGGACGGCCCGATCACCCCCGAGGAACCGGCCGCCCCCGACGACCCCGGGCACGTGCTCTCCCTGATCCCGTACACCTACCCGCTGCTCGACGCCCGCTCCGGCTACCCGGCGGGCATCCGCGACCCGGAGTGGCAGCACACCGTCCTCGACGCCGGCGGCGACCCGGAGCGCCTCACCGAGGCGCTCACCGCCACCGCCGTCCGGATCTGCGCCGCCCTGCGCACCCAGGACCACCCCTCCGGCCCGGCCGACGCCCGCGAGATCGTCCGCCTCGCCGGCGACCTCGCCCGGCTGCGCGGCCACGCCGCCCCCGGCCGCGGCGAACTCGTCGAAGCCGTCCAGACCGTCCTCGCCCAGGGCGAACCCCTCGGTCGCGGCCGGGCCGTCGCCCGAGCCCTCGAACAGGTCCTGGTCGGCACCCGCACCGGGCGCCCCACCCCCACCGCCCCGCGCAGCGGGCTCGCCCCCGCCGTCGAAGCCCTCCTCGCCGAGCTCGGCCTCCCCGGCCCCGTCGACCCGGGCCCGCGCGAGCTGCGCCTCGACCCGCTGCGCAGCCCCCTCGACCGCCGCCGCGAAGTCCTCCTCCACCGCCTCACCGCCTGCGGCGTCCCCTACGCGGAGCCCGTCCCCACCACCGGCCCGGGCGGCACCGAAACCCTCGGCACCCGCTGGCGCCTGCACTGGACCCCCACCGTCGCCGCCCTCCTCACCGTCGCCGGCACCCGCGGCGTCACCCCCGCCCAAGCCGCCGAGGGCAACCTCCGCACCCGCCTCAGCGAGGACCCCACCCCCCGCGAGATCATCGACGGCCTCACCGCCGCCGCCTCCTGCGCCCTCCCCGCCCTCACCACCACCCGCCTCACCCAACTCACGACGACCCTCCCCACCAGCGCCACCCTCCCCGACCTCCTCGACGCCCTCACCCTCCTCGACCGCCTCGTCGCCGGCCACTTCCCCGGCCTCGCCCCCCGGCCGTCTCACACTCCACCCCCGCCCACCGACGGCGGCGACCCGGCCGACGCCGGCTCCGCCACCCCAGCCGGGCCCACCGGGGCTGCCTCCGGCAGTGCTGGATCTGCCGCCGCGCTGCCGTCCGGCGGCTCGGCGGTCGCGGGCAGTTCGGGTCGTGCCGGCTCTGCCGTCGCGTACCCGCAGGCCGGGCAGGCCATGGGCGGCGCTCTTGGTGACGGCGGTTCCGATCCGGGGGGTCCGCTTGCCGGGGTGGCTCACCCGGAGACCCTGGCCGGGGCTGCCTCCGGGCTCGTTTCCGTTGCCGGGGCAGGGACTTCCGACGACTCACCGGTCGCGTTTGCTGGCGGTGATCCAACATCAGACTCCAACACGAGCGTTGAGGGGTCTGCCGCACGCCCCCTGCATGCTGCCGCGGAGCTGCTGACCACTGCCGCGGTGCGGCAGGTGGAGGGGCTGGGCGGGTCGGACGATCCGGCGGATGCTCGGGCCTTGGTGGAGTTGGCGCGGCGGGCCGATCGGCTGGGCGGGGTGCGGCTGGGCTACGTACTGGGTGAACTCGCGGAGCGGGGGAGCCCGTTGGTGCGGGGTGCGGTCGGGGCGGTGCGGGTGCTGCTGGGGCAGGAACCGGCCGGGGTGTTCGGCGGGCGGGCCGCGTCCTGGGTGGACGGGGCGACCGACCCGCGGACGCGGGAGGCGCTCGGGCGGGCGTTGGTCGGGTTGTTGAGCGCGGCCGAGGGACTGTTCGACAGCGCGCCCGAGGCACTCGAACCCGTGCTGGAGCGGGTCACGTCACTGCCGGACACCGCCTTCCTGGACCGGCTGCCCGCGCTGCGCGGCGGTTTCGACACGCTCAGCCCGGCCGCCCGTGACCGGCTGCTGGCCCTGGTCGAGGAGCGCCTCGGAACCCGGCTCGCCGCGCTGCCCGAGGCGGTCGACCCCGTCGTGGTGGCGAGTTGGGTCCGCGCGGACCTGGCCGCCCGCGCGGTTCTCGCCCGTCGGGGGCTGGCACCGCTGCCACCTCCGGACGCCGTTCCGGAGCCGACCCCGCAACCCGTGCCCGTACCCGCACCCATACCCGAACCCGCCGCCACGCCCCCGGGCACCGGGCCGCACGCCCTCACCCCCGCCGATCGCTGGCGCCTGCTGCTCGGCCGCCCCGGCACCGGTGGTCTGACCGGCCGCAGCGCCCGACTCGCCACCGCGCTCGACGAGTTGTACGGCAGCGGGCACGGCGAGGGTTCCGGCCCGGGCCTGGGCGACCGGGGCGGTCGCGAGGCGCCCTTCCCCGGGGTGCGCGAGTGGGCCGAGGAGCTGGAGGCGCTGTTCGGTCCGGGTGTGCGGGAGGAGGTGCTGGCGGCCGCCGTCGCCCACGGCCGGACGGACGTCCTGGAGGCGATCGACCCGTCCGCCGTCCGTCCGTCCGTCGACCTGCTGCGCACGGTGCTGGACCACGCGGGCGGCCTGCCCGAGGCCCGGGTCGCGCGGCTGCGCCCGCTGGTGCGGCGCCTGGTGGACGAATTGAGCCGTGAGCTGGCGACCAGGCTGCGCCCGGCGCTGACCGGGATCAGTGTGCCGCGCCCGTCCCGGCGCCCGGGAGGCGGGCTGGACCTCCACCGGACCATCCGGGCCAACCTCGCCACCGCCCGGCCCGCACCGGACGGTTCCGGCACCGTGATCGTGCCCGAGCGTCCGGTGTTCCGTACCAGGGCGCGGCAGGCCAACGACTGGCGGCTGATCCTGGTGGTGGACGTGTCCGGGTCGATGGAGGCCTCCACGGTCTGGGCGGCGCTCACCGCCTCGATCCTGGCCGGGGTGCCCTCGCTGAGCACCCACTTCGTCGCCTTCTCCACCGAGGTCCTCGACCTGACGGAGCGGGTGGCGGACCCGTTGAGCCTGCTGCTGGAGGTGCGGGTCGGCGGCGGCACCAGCATCGCGACCGGGCTGCGGTACGCGCGCGAGCTGGTGACGGTGCCGTCGAGGACGCTGGTCGCGGTGGTCAGCGACTTCGAGGAGGGCGGCCCGGTCAACGGGCTGCTCGCGCAGGCCCGGGCCCTGGTGGACTCCGGCGTTCACCTGCTCGGCTGCGCGGCGCTGGACGACACCGGGACGGCCCGGTACTCGAAGTCGGTCGCGGGGCAGCTGGTCGCGGCCGGTATGCCCGTGGCGGCACTGAGCCCGCTGGAACTGGCCCGCTGGGTGGGGGAGAAGGTCCGTTGAACGCGACGACGAACGCGACGACGCACGACAGCGAGTGGCCGGGCGTCCGGCCCGAGGTGGTCGCCGAGGTGGTGTCCGGGCTGAGCGCCCGCCTGCAGAAGCGGCTGGACGGCGCGGCGGCGAAGCTGGCGCAGCGGGCGATCAGCCGAGCGGGCGACGAGTGGCGGGTGCAGGTGGACGAGGAGGCCCTGCTCGTCCTGCACGCCCCGGGCGGGGTGATCGCCGACCCGGCCGACGTCCGGTGCGGCTGCCTGCTGGCCCCGGCCTGCGTCCACCGGGCGGCCGCCGTCACCCTGTGCCCGCTGGCCGAGCCGACCGATGTCGGCGAAATCCCGGAAACCCCCGAACCCGAGACGCCCGAGACGCCCGAGGTACCCGAGGTACCCGAGGTACCCGAGGTACCCGAGGTACCCGAGGCACCCGCCCCCACCGCCCTCACCCCGCCCGAACTGGCCGCCGCCCGTCACCTCCACCAGGCCTCCTGCGCCCTGCTGGCCGCCGGGGTGAGCGGAGCGGGCGCCGTCGCCCAGGCCGAACTGCTGCGCGCCGCCCACCGGGCGCGGGTGGCGGGGCTGTACCGTCCGGCCGCGGCGGCGGTCGCCGTGGTGACCAGGGTCCGGGCGGCGCGCTCCGGCGCGCCCGACCACCGGCTGGCGGACCTGGTGGCGGGCCTGCGTGAGCTGCTCGGCCTCACCGTGGCCCTGACCATGCCGGTCACCACCCCCGACCCGGCCCCGCTCGCCGCCCTGCGCGGCACCGCGCGCCAGTCCTACGCCGAGGAGGGCGGCCTGCGGCTGTACGGGCTGTTCGCCGAGCCGGTGCTGACCGCGACCCACGCGGGCGCGGTCAGCTGGGCGGTGGACGCCGGCGGCCGACTCAGTACGGTCGCCGAGGTGACTCCGCACGGTGATGCCGCGACCGCCGCCCCGCTGGCGGTGGGGGCCGGCAACCGTACGGTCCGGCTGGGCGATGCCGCGCTCAGTCACCGCGAGTTCAGCCGCGCCGGGCTGGCGGTCCAGGGCGCGACGAGGTCGGCCGCCGGACGGCTGGGCGCCGGGGCCTCCGTCCGGGCGGTCCGCGCGGCCGGGGCGGACTGGACGGCGGAGCCGGTGGCCCGGCTTTGGTCCGAGCCGCCCGCCGCGCAGGTGGCGCGGGCCCTCGCGGCGCAGGAGCTGCCGTACGAGAGCCGCCCGGCCGGGAGCGACCTGCTGTTCCTGGACGTCACCCTGCTGGGCGTCGCCCCGACCGGCCCCGGCGGAGCACCCCAGCTGCTCGCCCGCGCCGCCGGGAGCGACCTGGTGATCGCGCTGCGCCCGGGGCACGAGCACCCCGACCTGGCCTTCCGGGTCAACCTCGCCCTGCTCGCCACCGCCCCCGGCCTGCGGCTGCGGCTGATCGGCCGACTGGAGCGCGCCGAGCGCCCGGAGCTGCGCCTGCTCGCGATCGGCACGCCCCCGGACACCGCAGACCGGCCCGGGCCCGACCAGCCCGGGCCCGACCAGCCCGGACCCGTGCGTCTCGCGCTCTCCGCAGACTGGGCGGGCCGGGCCAACCTCGGCCTGGAACGCCTCCAGACCGCCGACCTCCAGACCTCCCACCATCCGGCGGGCCCCACCACGGAGCTCCCCACCGCAGCCCCGGACGGCCCGCCGGTGCACGTGCTCGGCCGCCGGGTGGAGCAGACGGTGACCACCGGCCGGTCCGCCCTCGCCCCGAGCGCGACCACGGCGGCGGCCGACCGGAGCCTGCTGCGCGCCGCCGGGCTGGCCACCGCCGCCCAGCTGCTGGACGGTCTGCGGGCCGCCGCGGCGAACCAGCGGCGGGATGTCTTCGGTCGGATCGTCCCGGACGATCACGACGCCTTCGCCACCGCCTGGCTGGCCGCCGCCGACTACACCGAGGCGTTGGCCACCGCGCTCTGCTCCGCCGCCTGGGGAGCCGACGGACCGGACGAACCGACGCCAGGAGCCTGAATCGAAGTAATTGCAGAGACCGATAATGCGCGCAAACTGGCATACTTGCGGGAGAGCAGATAGCACAGAGCAGACCGGCGAACGCGAAGGGAAGGCGAGCCATGTCCATCCGCGACGACGCGGCCGAGGTCCGGGCCAGTGGCTGGCGAACGCTCGCCGCACTGCACGGGCTGATCGACGCCGCGCTGGAGAAGGCGCTCCAGACGGAGCACAAGCTCTCGGTGGTCGAGTACACGGTGCTCGAGGCACTCTCCCGGCAGGACGGCTGGCACATGCGGATGCAGCAGTTGGCCCGCGCCGCCGCGCTGAGCAGCAGCGCCACCACCCGGCTGGTGAGCCGCCTGGAGGACCGCGGCCTGCTCGGCCGCTACCTCTGCGCGGACGACCGGCGCGGCATCTACACCGAGCTGACTCCGGAGGGCCGCGCCCTGCTGGAGGCCGCCCGCCCGGTGCACGACGCGACCCTGGAGGCGACCCTGGCGCAGGCCGCCGAACTCCCCGAGCTGGCCCCGCTGGTGGACGCGCTCGCCGAGCTCACCCCGGCGAAGGCGTAGCCCCCCGGCACCCGAACGCCGGCCCGTGAAGGGCCCGTACGCGGGAACCGGTACGCCGGGAGGTGGCCCTCACCGCCGTCCGGCGGCCAGTGCGTCCCGGTGCACCCGGTCGAGCAGGGCGAGCAGCAGTTCCTTGCTGGACGCCCGCTCCCGGACGTCGCACAGCACCACCGGCACCTCCGGCCCGAGGTCGAGGGCGCGGCGGACGTCCTCCGGGGTGGCCTCGCGGCGGCCGTGGAAGCAGTTGACCCCGATGGCGAACGGGATGCCGCGCTGCTCGAAGAAGTCCACGGCGGCGAAGCTGGATTCGAGCCGCCGGGTGTCCGCGAGGACGATCGCGCCGAGGGCGCCGAGTGCCAGGTCGTCCCACATGAACCAGAACCGGAACTGCCCCGGCGTGCCGAAGAGGTAGAGCACCAGGTCCTCGCGGATGGTGATCCGCCCGAAGTCCATCGCCACCGTGGTGGTGGACTTGTCCTGGACGCCCTCGAGGCTGTCGACCCCGATGCTGGCGCGGGTCATCCGTTCCTCGGTCTGCAGCGGTTCGATCTCGCTGACCGAGCCGACCATGGTGGTCTTCCCGACGCCGAAGCCGCCGGCGACGAGGATCTTGACCGCGCCCGGCACCAGGCTCTTGGTCGTCAATTCGGGTCTCCTGGAAGGGAACTGGAAGTTTCGAGGAGGGGCGGGGGAGGGGGCGGGGACGTCCGTCCGGCCGTCCGTCAGAGCCGGCGGACACCCTCGATCACGGCCTGGATCAGCGAGACGTCCGGGGCCTCGGCGAGCTGGACCGGGGCCCGGGTGAGGATCAGCCGGGCCTCCGCCAGATCGTCCAGCAGCACCTTGACCACGCTCACCGGCAGGTCCATGGTGGCCGCGATCTCGGCCACGGCCAGCGGACGTTCGCGGCACAGGTCGAGGATCGCGGCCGGTTCGGGGGTCAACCGGCTGGTGTCGGTGCGCGGGTCGGCGGTGACCACCAGGGTGATCAGCGCGAAGCCGTCACGGACCGGGCCGGTGCGCCCGTTGGTGATCGCGTAGGGGCGGACCAGGTGGCCGGCGTCCTTGTCGTAGAACCAGCCCTCGTCGGCGTCGGCGGAGGTCACGCACCGCCACCCACGACGGCCTGGCCCGCGTCGCTGCGCGGCGCCGCGGTGAGGTACTGGCCGACCTGCTTGACCAGCATGTTGATCTCGTAGGCCATCAGTCCGGCGTCCACCTGCTCGCTGGTGAGCACGGCGAGCCGCGCGCCCTGTCCGGCGGTGGTGACGAACAGGAACAGCTGGTCCATCTCGATCACGGTCTGCCGGACCCGCCCGCCGTTGAAGCGGTGCCCGGCGCCGCGGGCCAGGCTCTGCAGGCCGGAGGCGACGGCGGACAGGTGCTCGGCGTCGGCCCGGTCCAGGCCCTGGGACATGCCGACCAGCAGGCCGTCCTCGGAGAGGACGATGGCGTGCCGGGTCTCGGGTACCCGCGCCACCAGCTGGTCCAGCAGCCAGTTGAGGTCGCGCTGGGTGTCGGTGTGCTGCGTCATCACTGCTGTTCCTTGGCTTCCTGAACGGCGGAGGCTTCCGCGGCCCCCTCGGGGGCGGAAGCTGCGGCCGGGTGGGGGGCGATGGCGGGCGCGTCCGGTTCGGAACCGGCCGCGCGGGCGCTCCGGGTACCGCGCTGGATGGCGGCCATGGTGGCGCGGGACCGCGCCGGCGAGGGGTCGTCGGCCTCGCCGAACCGCGGACCGGTCAACGCGCCGGGGACGGCGGGGACGGCCTGGGCCCCGTACGGCACCGCCGTGCCGGACGGCGGGGCGAGCGAGGACGGCGACGACGATGCGGGCGACGGCGGCATCATGCCGCCGGGCGCGTTGGCCTCGCGGAGCTGCTCGGCGAGGCTGGCGTTGCGGACCCGCTGCGGCAGGACCCGCGGGGTGCGCAGTTCGCGGTCCGGGCCGTGCTCCACGTGGTCCTCCTGCGGGCGTTCGTGGGTGGGCGTCGACCGGTCGGCCGGAACCCCGTCGAACGCTGCCGCCGACTCCGCGGGACGTCCGCCCGGGAGAGGCCCGTCCGCGAACTGCCCGTCCGCGTGCGGACCCTGGGCGCCGCCGACGCCGGCAGCTCCGGCGAGTCCCGCCAGGAGCTCCGCCGACGGACCGGACGGCAGGTCGTACGGACGCGGTAGCGCGGGCCGGGGCACCACCACGGCGCCGGGCAGCCCGGGGATCTCGGCGCCGACCGGGAGCCCGGCGTCGGGTACGGCCCCGCCGCCGTCACCCCCGACCCCATCAGCACCGATCACCTCACCGGGAGCCGCATCACCGGGAGCCGCATCGCCGGGAGCCGCATCGCCGGAAGCCGCATCGCCGCCGACCGCATCACCAGCAGCCGCAGCCCCGACCGCAGCGCCAGGATCCGGTGCCCCGGCCGCTCCGCCGCCGAGCAGTCCGCTGAGCACTCCCGCCAGCGCACCCGACAGCTCCTCGTCGACCCCGCCGAACTCCCCGTCCGACGGCCGCGGTTGCGGCACCGGGGTCCGGGTCACCCGCGCGCCGGACGGTAGCCCGGGCACCGCGGCCGGCTGCTCGGCCTGCTCCAGCAGCACCGACGGCACCAGCACCACGGCCCGGGTCCCGCCGTACGGCGAGGGCCGCAGGGTGACCTGGATGTCGTGCCGGGCGGCCAGCCGGGCGACCACGAACAGGCCGAGCCGCAGGTCGTCGCCGAGCGCGGAGACGTCCAGCTCCGGCGGGTTGGCGAGGTACTCGTTGAGCCGCTCGTACTCCTCCTCGGTCATGCCGAGGCCACGGTCCTCCACCTCGACGGCCAGGCCCTTGGGGACCTCCTGCGCGGAGACCTGCACCTGGGTGTACGGCGGGGAGAAGGTGGTGCCGTTCTCGATCAGCTCGGCGACCAGGTGGATCACGTCGGCGACGGCCTGCCCGCTGAGCGAGGTGCGCGGCACGCCCTGGACGACGACCCGGGCGTAGTTCTCGGTCTCGGAGACGGCGCTGCGCAGCACGTTGACCACGGGCACGGCGTTGCGCCAGCGCCGGGCGGGCAGCGCGCCGCCGAGGATGACCAGGTTCTCGGCGTTGCGCCGCATCCGGGTGGCCAGGTGGTCGACCGCGAACAGTTCGCGCAGCAGCTCGGGTTCCTCGTGTTCGCGCTCCAGCGCGTCGAGCATGCTGATCTGCCGGTGGATCAGGATCTGGGTGCGTCGGGCGATGTTGAGGAAGACCTTCTTCGTCCCCTCGCGGCCCTGGGCCTGGTGGACGATGGCGGCGACGGCGGCCTGCCGGACGGCGGCCAGTCCGTCGGAGGTCTGCTGGACCTCGTCGCCGATCCGCCGGGAGGGCGTCCAGGTGGGCGGGGTGGGCACCGGTTCCCCGGCGCGCAGCCGGTCGACGACCTCGGGGATCTCCTGCTGGGCGAGTGCGAGGGTGTCGGTGCGCAGTCCGGCCAGCCGGGCGGACAGCGTCCGGGCGGCCTGGACGCCGCGGATCAGGCTGACCAGCAGCACCAGGGCGACGACGGCGGTGCCGGCCACCAGCGCGGTGCGGTTCCCGGCGTCGCGCAGCAGGTAGGCGGCGTAGCCCCAGGCGGCGGCGAGGCCCAGGCTGGGGACCAGCACGAGGGCGAGGAGCGAGCTGCGGAGGGAGCCGGACCGGCCGGCGCGGTGGCCCGTGCGGGGGGCCGATATGCCTGGCATCTGATTCCTTGTTGCAGGGCCGAGTTGCAGGCCGGGTCTCGGGTCCGAACGGCGGGTCGGCCCGGGCGGCCCGGACCGGGCTTCAGGGCGCCGAGGCCGGTGTCGCCGGACCTGGTGACGTGGTGTCACCGTCCGGGCGGGGTGCAGCACGGCCGCCGACGGCAGGAAACCTATCAGTCCCAGGTGCCCTTATCGCAACATCAACTGACGACATCTGAACGGTTGATGGCCGTGCCGACCGGTTCCGGTCGGAGCGTTCGCCGACGGAACGCCGCAGCTCAGCACGGTCGTCGCGAAGCGGGAACGGCTCTCCGGGGGCCTGGTGGAGCCTCCCGGAGAGCCGGTCAGGAACAGGTCAAACCGTTGTCATGCCGCGGCTCCGATGGGCGGGTCCGCCGGGCGGGTGCTTCGTCCGCCGGGGATCAGTCCGCCGCGCAGGCCGGGTCAGCTCGCCGCGGAGAACGGCACCACCCGCGCGCCCCGGACGCCCCGCCCGTACCGCCCGTGTCGTCCGAACCGCTCGTCCGCCTCGTTCACCGAGGCCCGGTCGTACTCCAGCGCGTTGAGCTCGGTCCACGCCCAGCTCGCCAGGTCGGACAGCTCGGCCGACCACTGCTTGCCGTACGTGCCCGCCGCCACCTGTCCGAGCCGCAGTTTCTGTACGTCCGAGGTACCGGCCGGGGCGTAGACGTGGGTGGCGTCCCGCAGGTAGCGCAGGACGTTGTGCTCCTCCTGGGTGCCTCGTGCGGCGAAGATCTCCATCGCCTGGCGCGCCGAGTCCATCGCGTACTCGGTGTTGATGAGCTTGGCGTTCATCAGCTCGGCGTCGCAGGCCTTGCCGCGGTCGAGCAGGTACGAGGCGTGGTAGGCGGCCAACTTGGCCGTCATCAGCCGGGACTGCATCTCGCCGAGCTTCAGCGCGATGCTGTTCAGCTGGCTGATCGGCTTGCCGTAGAGCACCCGCTCCTCGGCGTAGCGCACGGTGTCCTCCACCACGGCGACGTGGATGCCGAGCGCGACGGCGCCGAGGTTGAGCCGGCCGTACAGGGTGGAGGAGGAGTAGGCGACGTCGAGGCCCTGCCCCTCCACGCCGAGCCGGTTGCCGACCGGGATCCGGCAGTCCTCGAACACGAGCTCGCCGAAGCTGAAGCCGTGCAGGCCGCCCTGGGTGCCGGTCGCGCCGGCGCGGAAGCCGGGCCGGTCGCTCTCGACCAGGAAGGCGGACAGCCCCCTGCTGCCCTGACCGGTGCGGAGGACGACCCCGTGGACGTCGCCGATGTGCGAGTTGCCGACGAACACCTTGCGGCCGTTGAGCACGTACTCGTCGCCCTCGCGGCGGGCGGTGCCGGCCATGCCGAGCACGTGGCCGCCGGACTCCGGCTCGGTGACCGCGATCGTCGGGAGGGACTCACCGGACGCGAACTTCGGCAGCCAGGCGCGCCGTTGGGCGTCCGAGCCGAAGTGGAGGACCTTGGCGACGCCGAGCTGCGAGGCCTGGGCCATCGCGCCCATCGCGCCGCTGACCCGTGCCAGCTCCTCCACGATGACGGTCTTGGCGAGGTGGCCCAGCCCCAAGCCGCCGAACTCGCGCGGGATCGTGACGCCGATCCAGCCGCGGCGGGCGATCTCCCGCGAGAGCTCGAACTCGATCTCCCGGTCGGCCTCCATCCTGGCCACCTGAGGACGCACCTCCTTCTCCGCGAACTCACGGACTTCCGCGCGGAGGCTCTCGTGCCGCTCATCGGTGAAGTAGTCCATCGCCATGTTCGGTCCTCTCGTTCCTGTGAGTGGTCGTGCCTCCGTTCACGCCGTAGATGCCGCTCCGGCCGCTCCCCCGGCGAGATGAGGGTGGGGGTGTGGAGGTGTGGCGGCGCCGATCGCGTCGAAGCCATCGGTGCATGCGGACCTTGGATCGGGTCTCCCGTGGGGCGGGGAGACTACCGTCCGTGTCTTCGGCAGGGCTCATTGTCATATGTGCTTATGGGATCCACACATAGCCGATCTTGGAATGGCGAGATTCGGCCCGTCCTTTTGTCAACAGGTTTTGTCGCGGCGCTCGCTGGGGAGTGGGCTATCCCCGCTCCGCCGGCTCGCCGTGGGTCGCTCACGTGCTGCTTTGACTGCCAATCAGCAACGACGGCGATCGGTCCCGGTAGCACCGCGGCGCCCGGATGTCTGATTACATGTGCGCCATGACTGATGTGATGAGCACTCAAGGCCAGTTCCCGGGTGCTGCCGGGGAGTCCGAGCGGACCCGAAGGCTGCGCGGCCTGGGTCTCAACGAACCGTCCGCGGACGAGGCCTTCGACCGCTTCGCCCACCTGGCAGCCAGCATCACCCGCGCTCCCATCGCGATGGTCAACTTCATCAACGACGAGCGTCAGATGTTCCGGGGGCTCTACATTCCGCCAAACTCCGGCGATGCCGCGGCCGAAGAAGGCGCCTCCTGGGCGGATCGGGGCATCGCCTTCGACCTTCCCACCCGGCAGATGCCGCTGAGCCACGGCTTCTGCCCGCACGTCGTCGCCCAGCGCTCGCCCCTCGCGCTGGACGACATCCTCGCCTACCCCCGGTTCGCCGGGAACCCCGTCGTGGACGAACTGGGCGTCCGGGCCTACCTCGGCGCCCCGCTCGTCGACGACACCAACACCGTCATCGGCACCGTCTGCGTCCTCGACCGGGAACCCCGGCAGTGGGGGCGCGAGCGCCTGCGCGACATCCAGCACCTCGCCGAGGCGCTGCTCTCCGAGATCAGGCTGCGCGACAACCTGCTCGCCCAGCAGCAGGAGATGTTCGCGGCCTTCGACGGCTCCCCGTTCCCCATCATGCTGACCGACGGCCCCGGCCAGGAGATCCGCTACGCCAACGCCCAGCACGCCGACACCTTCGGTGCCCCGGTGGCGTACGGATCGATCGGCGCGGCCTACCCGCAGCTCGGCGCGGCCGGCCTCCAGCAGGCCGTCGCAGAGGCCCACCACACCGGGCGCGCCACCGTCCTCAACGACGTCCGGGTCCAGTCCGGCCGCCCCGAGGCGCAGCGCATCCAGCAGGTCTTCAGCTTCACCTGCACCCCGCTGCGGTCGGCACGCACCGGCCAGGTCAACGGCGTCCTCACCGTCGGCATGGACGTCACCGCCCAGTCCCGCACCGAGGAGGAACTCGGCACGCTGGCCGCGCTGCTGGTCGACCGGCTCCAGCAGAACGGCGCCGCGTCCACGACCGGTCGGCCGGGCATCGTCGGCGGGTCGGGACTCGTCCTGCCGAGCTGAGCGGCCGACCGTCGCCCCGTGCGCGGCAGCGCGGCCCGCGGCCGCACCCGCCGGCCGCACCATCAGTACCTTCCGAACCATCAGTACCGTCCGAACCGTCCACCCCCGTGGCGGGGCGCCTCTCACCCCCGAGGAGAGGCACCCCGCCGCGCTGCCGTCCGGGGCGACTCCCGGCCGGCAGCGCGGCCGGCCGGGAGTTCGCCCACGGCAGTTCGCCCACGGTCGTAGCTGCACCCGGTCGCCGACTCGCCCGCCGCCCCGGGCCGAGCGGGTGAACCGTGCGTCGCCCCTGCCCCGGCCGGGCCCGGCGGCGGCCCGCCGATGGTAGGCATGGGCCGCATGGACTGGACGGACTGGTTCGCCGCCCCCGACTACTGGCTGAGCCGACTGCTCGTCCAACGCCTGCTCGCCGGCCTCTACCTGATCGGATTCCTCGCCGCCGCCGCGCAGTTCCGCGCCCTCATCGGCACCGACGGAATGCTGCCGGTGCCCCGGTTCACCGCCCGTGTCCCGTTCCGCCAGGCACCCGGGATCTTCCACCTCCACTACAGCGACCGCTTCTTCGCCGCCGTCGCCTGGAGCGGAGCCGCGCTGGCCGCCGCCGTCGCCGCCGGGCTCGGCGACGCCGTCCCGCTCTGGGCGTCGATCCTGGCCTGGGCGGTGCTCTGGGTCCTCTACCTCTCCATCGTCAACGTCGGGCAGACCTGGTACTCCTTCGGCTGGGAGTCGCTGCTGCTCGAAGCGGGCTCGCTGGCCGTCTTCCTGGGCAACGCCTCCACCGCACCGCCCACACCAGTGCTCTGGCTGATGCGCTGGCTGGTCTTCCGGGTCGAGTTCGGCGCCGGGCTGATCAAACTGCGCGGCGACAGCTGCTGGCGCGACCTGACCTGCCTGCGCTACCACCACGAGACCCAGCCCATGCCCGGACCGCTCAGTTGGTTCTTCCACCACCTGCCCGACCCGCTGCACCGGGTCGAGGCGGCGGCCAACCACCTCGTCCAACTCGTCGTCCCGATCGGCCTGCTGCTCCCGCAACCGGTCGCCGGCTACGCGGCCTGCGCCGTGATCGCCACCCAGCTGTGGCTGATCGCCTCCGGCAACTTCGCCTGGCTCAACTGGCTGACCGTCGTCCTCGCCCTGGCCGCCGTCGAACCGACCCGCCTCGGACTGCCCGGTCACGCCCACGACTTCCCCGCCGCCCCCGTCTGGTACGAGGCACTGGTGAGCGCGGTGACCGCGGCCGTCCTGGTGCTCAGCTACTGGCCGGTGCGGAACATGCTCTCGCGCGGCCAGGTGATGAACCGCTCCTTCAACCGGCTGCACCTGGTCAACACCTACGGCGCCTTCGGCAGCGTCAACCGCCTCCGCCAGGAGGTCGTGATCGAGGGCACCGACGAAGCCGTCCTCACCCCGCACACCGTCTGGCGCGAGTACGGCTTCAAGGGCAAACCCGGCGACGTGCGCCGGCTCCCGCGCCAGTACGCCCCCTACCACCTGCGGCTGGACTGGCTGATGTGGTTCGCCGGCATCTCGCCCGCCTACGCCCGCCCCTGGTTCCTGCCCTTCGTGGCCCGTCTGCTGACCGGTGACCGGGCGACCCTGCGGCTGCTGCGCCACAACCCCTTCCCCGACGCCCCGCCGACCCACGTCCGGGCGACCCTCTACCTCTACCGGTTCACCGGATGGCGCGAACTACGGGAAACCGGCGCGTGGTGGCACCGCACTGCGTTCCACGAGTACCTCCCGCCGGTCGACCTGCCCACCCTCGGCCGGGCCGGCTTCCGTCCGCCGCTCGGCCGGCCGGCCCGCGGCACCCGCGAGGTCCGGCTCGACCGGCTGCGGCGCCCGCGCCCGCCCAGGGCCGACCGCCCGGGCCGGCCGCCCGGCGACCAGCCCCGGTGACCAGCCCGGTCGTCCGTCCGGGTACCCCGGCCACCCCTCCGGGCACCCGTACGGACCAGTGCCGTACCACCCGGGCGGGCCTCCCGGGTGGCGGCCAGGCGGGCGGTATGGCACACGACACCGGCCCGTCCGGCGGTGGGTGCGTGCAAGGCTCGAACGGGCACCCGTATTCTGGGCCTCCACAACCGACGGCCCGACCGCGCTGCCCCCGGCCCCGCTCCAGGGGCACCCCGCGCAACCGGTCCGTCGCCCCCTCGCCGCCAGCCCCGCCGTCGTCGCCCAGAACCGGACCTCACATGACAGTGCTTCACTCGCGCAACGCCGACGCAGCCGACCCGGCGGACGTCGCCGACGCCGCAGACGTCAAGGACCCCCAGGACGCCGCCGCGGAGCCCGACCTCCGCGAAGACCTCGGCCGCTACGCCGAACTCGGGGCCTTCACACTCAGTGCCGACACCCACGCCTGGTACGCGGCCGTCGACACCGTCGCCACCCCCGAGGACGCCCGCGCCGCCTCCACCGCCCTCGCCGAACTGCGCGGCCGCGATCTCCAGCAGACCTGGGAAGCCGTCACCGCCCTGGCCGCCGAGGTCAAGCTGGACGAACCCGACACCGTCGCCAAGACCGCGCTGCTGGTCGAGATGCTCCAGCGGGTGCACCGCACGTCCGCCATCCTCACCACCGCCGCGTACGACGCCGACCTCGTCGCCCTCGCCGCCGCCACCGCCGACAGCACCTGGCGCCGCGAGAACGGCGTCAAGCTCTCCTGGCTGCGCGGCCGCTCGCTGCGCAAGCAGGCCACCGCCCTCGCCCACGACCGCAAGGTCCGCCGGGAGGACCTGCACGAGGCGCTCACCTCCGCCGAGATCGAGCGCCGCGCCTGGGCCGCCCTCGCCCCCGCGGGCACCCTCCCGAGCGTGCCCGCCGACGGCGCCCTGGTCGAGCGCACCGCCCAGGCCTTCGAGCCGATCAACACCAGCCTGCGCGACCTCGCCCGCCTCCTGCCCGACCACGACCTGGACGGGCTCGCCTTCGCGGAACTCGTCGACCTGGTCGAGCGGCTCGCCGCCGACGAGGGCACCCTCTACCGCCTGCCCACCATCCGCGCCCTGCGCGCCACCCTCGAGGAGGCCGGCCTCGCCGACCTGCTCGCCGAACTCGCCGCCGCCAAGGCCGACCGCCGCGCCGCCGAGGCCGCGTACACGGCGCGCCAGGCGCTCGCGGGCGGGCAGCGGAACGGGCTCGCCGAGCCGGTCGCGGAGGAGGCGGACGCCGCGGCCGAGGTCGAGGCGTCCGACGTCGAGGCGTCCGACATCGAGCTGCCGGATGCCGAGCTCTCCGATGCTGATGCCGAGGCCGCCGCGCGTCAGGCGCTGGCCGGTGGGCAGCGCGACGGACTGGGTGAGTCGGTGGCCGAGGAACTGGTTACCGAGGAGGCCGACGTTGCAGCTGATGTCGAGGCGTCCGACGCTGAGCTGCCGGACGCCGAGCTCTCCGATGCCGAAGCCGATGCCGAGGCCGCCGCGCGTCAGGCGCTGGCGGGCGGGCAGCGGGACGGGCTGACGGAGGAGACGCCGGTTTCGGTGACGGCTCCGGTCGAGGAGGCCACTGAGGTTGAGGCTGTGGTCCCGGCTGATGTGGAGGCCGGGACCGAGGTTGTTGAGGTGGCATCGGGTTCGGACACCGAGTCCGCTGTGGTCGAGTCGGCTGCGGTCGAGTCCGCGGTGGTGGAGGACGTGACGGAGGAAGCCCCGGTCGCCGTGGTGTCCCTCCCGGCGCCCTCCCCGGCCGCCGACGACCTGGTGGCCGCCGCGACCGCCGCACTGGCCGAGGCCGCGGCGGTCGAGGCGGCGGTTGAGGCCCAGGCGGTCGAGGCAGAGGAGCCCGCTGCTGAGGTCGTGGCCGAGGTTGAGGTCGAGGCCGAGCCGGAAGCCGTCGCGGTCCAGGCCGCTGTGGAGGCCACTGCCGTCGAGGTCGTGGAGCCGGTGACCGAGGCGGAGACCGTCGAGGAGGCTCCGGCCGTGGTGGCCGAGGAGTCCGAGGCCGTCGCCGAGGTGCCCGCCGTCGAGGCCGAGGAGCCGGTCGAAGCTGTGACTGCCGAGGAGTCCGAGGCCGTCGCCGAGGTGCCCGCCGTCGAGGCCGAGGAGCCGGTCGAAGCTGTGACTGCCGAGGAGTCCGAGGCCGTCGCCGA
>NZ_JBSFGK010000018.1:0-551 GCF_053596495.1 Kitasatospora sp. NPDC001683 | reverse complement strand
CGAGGTGCCCGCCGTCGAGGCCGCCGTTGAGGTCGCCGTCGAGGCTGAGGAGCCCGCCGCAGAGGCTGAGGCCGTCGCGGAGGTGCCCGCGGTCGAGGCCGACGTTGAGGTCGCCGTCGAGGCTGAGGAGCCCGCCGCAGAGGCTGAGGCCGTCGCGGAGGTGCCCGCGGTCGAGGCTGAGGAGCCCGCCCCAGAGCCGGAGGCCGTTGCCGAGCCGGTCGCCGTCGAGGAGTCGGTCGTCGCTGAGGAGCCGGTCACCGAGCCTGTCGCCGTCGAGGAGCCCGTCGGCCGTCCCGCGAAGCCGGACTTCACCCCCGGTCGTCCCGTGACCGCCTACTCCGCCGACGAACTGCTCGCCGTCGTCCGCTGGATCGACGCCGACGGCACCGGGCGGACCGACGAGGAACTGCTCCGCGCGGCCATGAAGGATCTGGGCTTCGCCCGCCTCGGCCCCCGGATCCAGGTATTGGTGTCCTTGGGGTCGGTGGTGATCGGGGCGATGAAGCGGGCGGCGCTGGTGGCCTTGTCGGGCGGTGCGACCTCGTAGGAGG
>NZ_JBSFGK010000017.1:0-116954 GCF_053596495.1 Kitasatospora sp. NPDC001683 | reverse complement strand
CGTGAGGGAAACGCCCGGTTACATTCCGAACCCGGAAGCTAAGCCTCACAGCGCCGATGGTACTGCAGGGGGGACCCTGTGGGAGAGTAGGACGCCGCCGAACAATTCTTCGAGAGAAGCCCCCGCCGGGTGAACCGGACGGGGGCTTCTCTGTTGTAAGGTCAACATGCATTGTCGTGACACAGGACAGGAGGGCCCCCGGGTGGAGGTCCAGGAGACGCGGGTCCAGACCGATCGCGTCCTCACCATCCCCAACCTGCTGAGCATGGGCCGGCTGGTCGGCGTTCCGCTCTTTCTCTGGCTCATCCTGTGGCCCGCCTTCGGCGGGCCCAAGAACGACGGTTGGGCGCTGCTGATCCTGGCGCTCAGCGGGGTCAGTGACTACCTGGACGGAAAGCTCGCCAGGCGGTGGGGGCAGATCAGTCGGGTGGGGCAGCTGCTGGACCCGCTGGCCGACCGGCTCTACGTGCTGTCCACCCTCATCGGATTGACGTGGCGTGAGTTCCTGCCGTGGTGGGTGACGGCGATTCTGGTGGCCCGGGAACTCTTCATCGCGTCGCTGCTGCCCATTCTGAACAAGCACGGTTACGGGCCGCTGCAGACGAGTTTCCTCGGGAAGGCCGCGACCTTCAATCTGATGTACGCGTTTCCGCTTCTGCTGCTCGGCGGTATCGACAGCTGGATCGCGCGGCCGGCCGAGGTGGTGAGCTGGGCCTTCATCTGGTGGGGGACCACGTTGTACTGGTGGTCGGCGATTCTTTACGCGGTTCAGGCGCGGCAGATCATCAAGCGCGCCACCGCGGGCTCGGCGTCCACAGCCTGAGACGTGATCTGAGAGAAGTCCCACGCTGCCCCGGTGCGTCGGACGAGACCTTCCGGGTAGAGAACCTCTGGAACGGTTTGATGGACCTGTAGGTCCACCACCGCGAAGGAGGACGCACCCGTAATGAAAGCCGTAGTCATGGCAGGGGGCGAGGGCACCCGACTCCGCCCGATGACCTCCAGCATGCCGAAGCCGCTGCTTCCGGTCGCCAATATGCCGATCATGGAGCACGTGCTTCGGCTGCTGAAGCGGCACGGCCTCTCCGACACCGTCGTCACCGTCCAGTTCCTGGCATCACTCGTCAAGAACTACTTCGGTGACGGTGAGGAACTGGGCATGCACCTCACCTATGCCCATGAAGAGACGCCGCTCGGCACTGCGGGGAGTGTCAAGAACGCCGAGGACGCGCTCAAGGACGATTCCTTCCTGGTGATCTCCGGCGACGCGCTGACCGACTTCGATCTCACGGAATTGATCGACTTTCACCGTAGCAAGAACGCGCTGGTCACGGTCTGTCTCACCAGGGTGCCGAATCCCCTGGAGTTCGGTATCACGATCACGGACGAGGAAGGTCGGGTCGAGCGTTTCCTGGAGAAGCCGACCTGGGGGCAGGTCTTCTCCGACACGGTGAACACCGGCATCTACGTGATGGAGCCGGAGGTCTTCGACTACGTCGCGGCCGGTGAGTCCGTCGACTGGTCGAGCGACGTCTTCCCGCAGCTGTTGAAGGAGGGCAAGCGGGTCTACGGCTACGTCGCCGAGGGTTATTGGGAGGACGTGGGCACCCACGAGAGCTACGGCAAGGCGCAGGCGGACGTCCTGGAGGGCAAGGTCGACGTCGAGCTCGAGGGCTTCGAGATCTCGCCGGGCGTCTGGGTGGCCGAAGGGGCGGAGGTGGACCCGGAGGCGGTGCTGCGCGGGCCGCTGTACATCGGGGACTACGCCAAGGTCGAGGCCGGCGTCGAGATCCGCGAGCACACCGTGCTCGGTAGCAACGTGGTGGTCAAGCGCGGGGCGTTCCTGCACCGGGCGGTGGTGCACGACAACGTGTACGTCGGGCCGCAGAGCAATCTGCGCGGCTGCGTGGTGGGCAAGAACACCGATGTGATGCGGGCCGCGCGGATCGAGGACGGCGCGGTGATCGGGGACGAGTGCCTGGTCGGCGAGGAGTCGATCATCGCGGCCAACGTCCGGGTCTACCCGTTCAAGACCATCGAGGCCGGTGCCGTGGTCAACACCTCGGTGATCTGGGAGTCGCGTGGCCAGGAGCACCTCTTCGGCGTCCGCGGCGTCTCCGGCATCCTGAACGTCGAGATCACCCCGGAGCTGGCCGTCCGGCTGGCCGGTGCGTACGCCACGACGTTGAAGAAGGGCGCCACCGTCACCATTGCGCGTGACCACTCGCGTGGTGCGCGTGCGCTCAAACGGGCGATGATTTCGGCGCTGCAGACCTCCGCGATCGACGTCCGCGACCTCGAGAACGTGCCGATGCCGGTGGCCCGGCAGCACACCGCGCGGGGGAGCGCGGGCGGGATCTTCCTGCGGACCACGCCGGGGGTGCCGGACTCGCTGGACATCCTCTTCTTCGACGAGCGCGGGGCGGACCTCTCCCAGGCCGGGCAGCGCAAGCTCGACCGGGTCTACGCCCGCCAGGAGTACCGGCGGGCCTTCCCGGGCGAGATCGGGGACCTGACCTTCCCGTCCAGCGTGTTCGACTCCTACGCGGGCAACCTGCTGCGGACGGTGGACACCTCCGGGATCCGGGAGGCCGGGCTGAAGGTGGTGGTGGACACCGCGCACGGTAGTGCCGGGCTGGTTCTGCCCAGCATCCTCGGCCGGCTCGGGGTGGAGGCGCTCACCGTCTCCAGCGGGCTGGACGAGGCGCGGCCGACGGAGGACGCGGAGACGCGGCGGGCCGGGCTGGCCAGGCTCGGTGAGCTGGTGGCCTCCTCGCGGGCGGCCTTCGGCGTGCGGTTCGATCCGGTCGGCGAGCGGGTCGCGTTCGTGGACGAGCTCGGTCGGGTGATCGACGACGACCGGGCGCTGCTGGTGCTGCTGGACCTGGTCGCGGCGGAGCGGCGTAGCGGGCAGGTGGCGCTGCCGGTGACCACGACCCGGATCGCCGAGCAGGTCGCCGCGTACCACGGCACCCAGGTCATCTGGACCACGACGACGCCGGACGACCTGGCGAAGGCGGCCTCCGCCGAGGGCACGGTGTTCGGCGGGGACGGGCGCGGCGGCTTCGTGGTGCCCGAGTTCAGCGGGGTGCTGGACGGTGCCGCGGCCTTCGTCCGGCTGGTGGGCCTGGTGGCCCGGACCCAGCTCACGCTGAGCCAGATCGACGCGCGGATCCCGCAGGCCCACATCCGGCGCCGGGACATCGCGACGCCGTGGGCGGCGAAGGGCATGGTGATGCGCTCGGTGGTGGAGGCGGCCGGCAGCCGGCGGCTGGACACCACGGACGGCGTGCGGGTGGTCGAGGCGGACGGGCGCTGGACGCTGGTCCTGCCGGACCCGGCCGAGGCGGTCACCCACCTGTGGGCCGAGGGACCGGACGACGAGGCGACCGAGGCGCTGCTGGACGAGTGGGCGGCCGTGGTCGAGGGCGCGGGGCGGTGACCGGCTGAGCGGAGGAGCCCGCTGAACGGCGGGGCGTGCGGCCTGGTCCGCGCGCCCCGTTGTCCGTTTTCACGTCATTCGGAAGGGTCCGTCACCTTCCGGGGATGTGTGCGGCGTGTGTGCAGCTCAGGGGCCGTGCTCGGGCCCCTCGGCGGTCATGGGACGATGGTCCGCATGCCAGCGACGCCGACACCGAGTACGCCGAACGGACGGTACAACCGCCCGGACGCCTCGATGTCCCTGCTGACCAACGTGATGGACCACAGCCTGGACGAGGGCTACGCCGAGGCGGCCGCGGCCCGGGGCGGTGAGCACGACGGCCGGATACCCCGGACCCTGCGGGGTCTGCTGACGCTGGGCGCCGGACTGGCGCTGGTCGGTGCGGTGGTGACGGTCGGGGCGGTGAACGCGCACAAGGCGGAGCCCACGCTGGCCAAGGAGCGGGACGCGTTGATCCACCGGATCAACGACAGCAACGGTTCGGCGGACCACCTGCAGAAGGAGGTCCAGGACCTGCGGCGCAAGGTCGACGACACCCAGCAGCAGGCGCTGGCCTCCGGGGACGGCGGGGCGGCCGTGCTGACCGACCAGGTGGGGTTGGGAGAGGTCACCGGGCCCGGAGTGAAGCTGGTCCTGGAGGACGCGGCCGGCACGGGGGGCGGGGGCAACGTCGACCCGCGGGCCGGGCAGGGCTTCTCCAACAGCGGCCGGCTGCGCGACCGCGACCTGCAGCTGGTGGTGAACGGGCTGTGGGGGTCCGGTGCGGAGGCGGTCTCGATCAACGGGCAGCGACTGACCGCACTGTCCGCGATCCGGGCCGCGGGCGAGGCGGTGCTGGTGGACAACCGGCCGCTGGTGCCGCCGTACAACATCCAGGCGATCGGGGACGGGCCGAAGCTCCTCACCGCCTTCGAGAACGACATGGCCGGGCAGTACCTGCGGTTGCTCGAGGAGAAGTACGGCATCAAGTCGACGCTCTCCGCGCAGAAGAGCCTGACGCTGCCGGCGGCGGTGGGTGTGACGCTGCGGAGCGCCCAGCCGGTCACGCCCGAGCCCTCGCCCACGGCGACGCCGTCGGCCACGCCGTCGGTCGGTCCGAGCGGGACTCCGTCGGGCGGGACGCCGTCGGGTGGCCCGGGAACCTCGGAGAGCCCGACGGCATCCGTTTCACCATCCGCGACCGGCGGCGGATCGACCGCGAAGCGGCGTCCGGCCGGCGGAACCGCCAAGACCACGACAGGGACAGGAGCAGCTAGACCGTGATTGCCGTACTGGGGCTCGTGATCGGGGTGGTCGTCGGCCTCTTCGTCCAACCCGAGGTGCCCGACGCCGTCGTCCCCTACCTGCCGATCGCGGTGGTGGCGGCGCTGGACGCGGTGTTCGGCGGCGTCCGGGCGATGCTGGACGGGATCTTCAACGACAAGGTCTTCATCGTCTCGTTCCTGTCGAACGTGGTGGTCGCGGCGCTGATCGTGTTCCTGGGTGACCAGCTGGGCGTCGGCTCGCAGCTGTCCACGGGTGTGGTCGTCGTCCTCGGCATCCGCATCTTCTCCAACGCGGCTGCGATCCGGCGCCATGTCTTCCGTGCCTGAGCCGGGCCGCGAGGCGGCGGCCAAGGAGGAGAAGGAGAAGGCGGAGGCGCCGGTGGTCGAAGAGACCGTTGCGGCGCCGGGCGAGGAGTCTGCGGGGGAGACGTCCGAGACGGCCGGGACGGCGGAGGAGTCCGTTCCGGAGGAGCCAGCAGGGGCCGAGGAGGCCGCCGAAGCCGGGGCCGAGGAGCGGGAGCCGGCGGAGTCGGACGCTGCGGCCGAGCTCGAGGCCGGGGCGGAGGAGCCGGAGCCGTCGGTGCGCTTGGTGAAGGCGGTCGAGCCGGAGCCGGTGCGCGAGGCCGTGGCTGAACCGGAGGCCGAGCCCGAGCCGGTCGACGCCGCCGAACCGTCGGAAACCGCCGAGCCGGAGGCCGTCGAGGAGTCGCCCGCCGTGGACCGGAACGCCGGTCGGCGGCGGCTGCGGGCCGCGCTGTGGCCGCCGCGGCTGTCGCGCGGGCAGCTGGTGGTGGCGCTGCTGCTGTTCTCGCTCGGCCTGGCGCTGGCGATCCAGGTGCGCTCGACCAACGACCACCACAACCAGCTGCGCGGGGCCCGGCAGGAGGACCTGGTCCGGATCCTCGACGAACTGGACAGCCGTCAGCAGCGTCTCCAGCAGGAGAAGGCGGAGCTCGAACAGTCCCTGGCGAAGTTGGAGAACAGCTCCAACCAGGCCAAGGAGGCCCAGGAGCAGACCAGGAAGAAGATGACCGAACTGGGTGTGCTGGCCGGTACGGTCAAAGCCACCGGGCCGGGCATCGTACTCACGGTCGATGATCCCCAAGGGCTGGTGAAGGCAGATATGCTGCTGGACACCCTGCAGGAACTTCGAGCGGCGGGGGCGGAGGCGATTCAGATCAACGATGTGCGCGTGGTGGTCAACACGAACTTCACCGACCTGTCGGGCGGTGGGGTGCAGATCGACGGGAAGAAGGTCTCGCAGCCCTATCGGTTCACCGTCGTGGGGAACCCGCAGGACCTGACGCCCGCGCTGAACATTCCGGGAGGCGTCGTCCGTACCCTGGAGAGCCACCAGGCGCGGGCGACGATCACCCAGCAGCAGAAGGTGGTCGTCGACGCCGTCGTGGACCTGAAGACGCCGCAGTACGCCAAGCCGGCTTCGAAGTGACGGGGCGCTCGACGAACGGCCCGTCACGGGCGGGCGGCACCCGGTGCGGGGGGCCGTCGTCGCGTGGGAGAGACTGGTTCGCACCAGTACGCTCCGTAGCACCAACCGCAGCAACAACCGTCGGAGTACCACTCCAGCAGGCCCGGACCGCAACCGGGCCCGCAGCCTGTCCGAGGTTCTCACCCTGCCCCGCGGGCGGGTCTGTCACACGCAAGGGGATTCGCCCGTGAGTTTCTTCTCGAAGTTGTTCGGTCGCAACAAGGGCCGTGACGCCGCCGCCGTCGAGGCGCCGACCGCGCGGCACCGCCGGGCGGAGGACGAGCCCGCGGTGCCGGGCATGCGTCCCGCCCCCGAGGCCGGGCCGTACGCCGGACAGCAGCTGTACCGGGACGGCGCCGCCCCCCAGTACGCGGGTAATCCGGCGGGCTACGGCGCGTCGGTTGACCCCTCCGGCGACCCGCGCATAGGTTTCCCGTCAGGACCCTCAACCTCGGGTGGAGGGTTTGCCCCGGACCCGTACGCCGGGCACAACCCGTCGGGTGTGCCGCGCCAGGAGGCTGTGAACATGGCTGGCCCCACTCCGTGCCCCAGGTGCGGCAACCAGAACCCGGCCGCGGCCCGCTTCTGTTCCAACTGCGGTACGGCGCTGCGCGGCGGCCTGCTGCCCGAGGGGGCGGCGGAGACCACGTCGACCATCTCGATCTCCGGTCTGGAGTCCTACGACCCCTCCGCCACGACCGGCACCGGCGCCACGCCGGCCCTGTCGGCCGAGGTGCTGTCGGCGATCGACGCGCTGCCGCCGGGCTCGGCGCTGCTGATCGTCCAGCGCGGCCCGAACTCGGGCAGCCGGTTCCTGCTGGACTCGGACGT
Source organism: Kitasatospora sp. NPDC001683 (assembly GCF_053596495.1). Lineage (NCBI taxonomy): Bacteria > Bacillati > Actinomycetota > Actinomycetes > Kitasatosporales > Streptomycetaceae > Kitasatospora > Kitasatospora sp. NPDC001683. Next base: position 109,927 of record NZ_JBSFGK010000017.1, on the reverse strand, counting down.
CACCACGGCGGGTCGTCACCCGCAGGGTGACATCTTCCTGGACGACGTCACGGTCTCCCGGCGCCACGTGGAGTTCCGTCGCACCCCGGCCGGCTTCAGCGTCGCGGACGTGGGCAGCCTGAACGGCACCTACGTCAACCGGGAGCGGATCGACGAGGTGCCGCTGAACAACGGCGACGAGGTGCAGATCGGGAAGTACCGGCTGGTGTTCTTCGCCGGCCACAACCGGGGGTACTGAAACCAACATCGGCAGGAGCCCGAGTGAATACGAATACCCCTTCCTTTTCTCTCGGGGCGGCCAACCCTGCGTCATCGTCCGGTCCGCAGGCGGACCGGGGCGGGCGCGGGGTGGTCGCGGGCCCCAGGCAGCCGGTCCGGCCGGACCGGCCGGCCGGGCGGCGGCGCGGCGGTGACGACCTGCTGAGCATCGGTGCGGTGCTGGCCTTCCTGCGGGACGACTTCCCCGAGGTGACCATCTCCAAGATCCGCTTCCTGGAGGCGGAGGGGCTGGTCGAGCCGCAGCGCACCCCGTCGGGGTACCGCAAGTTCAGCCCGGCCGACGTCGAGCGGCTGGCCTACGTCCTGCGGATGCAGCGGGACCACTACCTGCCGCTGCGGGTGATCCGCGAGCACCTGGACGCGATCGAGCGCGGTGAGGCTCCGCCCGCGCTGCCGTCCGCGGCAGACACCCGGCCCGGGCCGCTGGAGGAGGCCGACCGCGAACTGGTGGCCTCGGCCGACGTCGCCTCCGGGGTCCGCCTGGGGCGGGCCGAGCTGCTGGCCGCGGCCGAGGCCGACGAGCGGGAGCTGGCCGAGTGGGAGTCGTACGGGCTGGTCGCGCCGGGCCCGGACGGCGGGTACGACGGGGAGGCGCTGCAGGTCGCCCGGCTGGTCGCCGAGCTCGGCCGGTACGGGCTGGAGCCGCGGCACCTGAGAGCCATGAAGGCGGCGGCGGACCGCGAGATCGCGCTGGTGGAGCAGGTGGTGGCGCCGCTGCGGCGGCACCGCAACCCGCAGACCCGGGCGCACGCGGAGGCCACCGCGCGGGAGCTGGCGACGCTGTCCGTACGGCTGCACGCGGCCATGGTCCAGGCCGGTCTGCGGACCCGCGGATAGTCGGCGAAGCGTTCCTGGCGCGACGGCTGCGCCGCGCTGACCAGCGGCGTCGGCCCTGCGCTTTCATATCCGGGGTCGGAGCCATAGGGTTGCCTGTGTGAATGAGCTCGACGTCGTGGGTGTCCGAGTGGAGATGCCTTCCAACCAGCCGATCGTGCTGCTGCGGGAGGTCGGGGGAGATCGATACCTGCCGATCTGGATCGGCCCCGGCGAGGCGACCGCGATCGCCTTCGCCCAGCAGGGCATGACTCCGGTGCGCCCGCTGACGCACGACCTGTTCAAGGACGTCCTGGAAGCGCTCGGTCAGCAGCTCACCGAGGTCCGGATCACCGACCTGCGGGAGGGCGTGTTCTACGCCGAGCTGGTGTTCGACGGCGGGGTCGAGGTGAGTGCCCGGCCGTCCGACGCGATAGCGCTGGCCCTGCGCACCGGCACGCCGATCTACGGGAGCGAGGAGGTGCTCGCCGAGGCGGGCATCGCGATCCCGGACGAGCAGGAGGACGAGGTCGAGAAGTTCCGCGAGTTCCTCGACCAGGTCTCGCCCGAGGACTTCGGCGGCGGCGGCGGTCCGCAGTAGTACGGACGGGTCCGGTCAGCTTTTCAGCGTGGCGTTTTGCCAAAAACCGTCCATCTACCCACACTAGGGGCACGAAAAACCACTCTCCTGAGTGATGTGGTTTGTCTGGCCCGGCGTGGCGATCGTTGACGGGTCATAGGGGACTGCCTACCGTCAGGAGTGGCTGTCCGGGTGGCCGATGCCCGCAGTCGGGTTGCCCGCAGCACGAGCGGACGGAGGTAGGCATGAGCAGCACCGGCGATGACGCGGCCGTGGGAGGCCTGTGCGCCGTGCACATGCCGCGCACCGCTCGCACCGTGTCCGACCTGCCCAGGATGAGCAGGTTCCCGGCCGCGCAGCCGGGCCAGCCTGCGATCGAGCGGCTCGCCCCGACGTCCGAACTGCTCGGCTTCCGCGGCCCGACGGCCTGTGCGGCGGCCGGCATCACCTACCGCCAGCTTGACTACTGGGCCCGCACCGGACTGCTGGAGCCCAGCGTCCGGACCGCGTACCCGGCGACCAGCCAGCGGCTCTACAGCTTCCGCGACGTCCTGCTGCTGAAGATCGTGAAGCGGCTGCTCGACGCGGGCGTCTCGCTGCAGAACATCCGGGTGGCCGTCGCCCATCTGCAGTCCGCCGAGCAGGCCGACCTGACCGGGCTGACGCTGATGTGCGACGGTGCGACGGTGTACGAGTGCACCACGCCGCAGCAGGTGGTCGATCTGCTGAAGGGCGGTCAGGGGGTCTTCGGCATCGCGGTGGGAGCGGTCTGGCAGGAGCTGGAGCTGACCCTCGGTCGGCTGCACGCGGAGCGGACCGACACCGGCGAGACGCTGGTGGGCAACGATCCGGCGGACGAGCTGGCGCAGCGGCGCAACCGGGCGGTCTGACGGAGCAGGCGTTTCACGGGGCCGTGGGCCGGGACGGGGAACCGTTCCGGCCCACGGCCTCGTCGTGTTGCCTGGAAACGATCGAGGGAGGGGCACGTGGAGGTCGGCACCGGGATATCGGGGTTGCTGCGGCGTCGGGCCGGGGGGCTGCGGGCGCGACTGCGGGAGCGCCGGACGCAGCGCAGGGTCTTCCAGGCGGCCACGCTGCTGTGCTCGCTGGCGCTGGCGCCGAGCGCCTGGCTGTGGTTCGCGGCGGGGGACCGGGTGGGCACGGTGGAGAGCGCGCCGTCGGCGCCGGTGGCGGTGGTCTTCGGAGCCGGGCTGGACCAGGGCAAGCCGTCGCCGTACCTGGAGCACCGGCTGGTGGCCGCGCTGGACCTGTACCGGGCGGGCAAGGTGAAGGCCCTCCTGGTGACCGGGGACAACGGGCGGATCGAGTACGACGAGCCGGACGCGATGTACCGGTACCTGACCGAGCACGGGGTCCCGGGGGACCGGGTGGTCCGGGACTACGCGGGGTTCGACACCTGGAACTCCTGCACCCGGGCACACCGGATCTTCGGGGTGGACCGCGCGGTGCTGGTCAGCCAGGACTTCCACGTCCGGCGGGCGCTGGCGCTGTGCGAGGCGGCGGGCATCCGCTCGTACGCGGTCGGGGTGCCGGAGGTGCACGACAGCACCTGGTTGTACGGCGGGCTGCGGGAGGTCGCCGGGGCGGGCAAGGCGGCGGTGAACGTCTGGCTGCGGCCGGACCCGGTGTTCCTCGGGCCCCAGGAGGACGGGATCCCGAAGGCGCTGGCCCGGGCGGCGCAGCGGTAGCGCCGGGGCGTCGGCCGGGTTCGTACGCACTGTCGGACCCGTGCGCGATGATCGGCGGGTGCGATCTCTGCCGAGCATCATCCACCTCGACATGGACGCCTTCTTCGCGGCGGTGGAGCAGGCGGCCAAGCCCAGCCTGCGCGGCAAACCGGTGATCGTCGGCGGGCTCGGCGGGCGCGGGGTGGTCTCCACGGCCTCGTACGAGGCGCGGAAGTTCGGGGTGCACTCGGCGATGCCGATGGCGCAGGCGCGGCGGCTGTGCCCCAACGCGGCCTTCCTGACCGGGCGCTTCGAGGCGTACCGGCAGAACAGCGAGATCGTGATGGGGCTGCTGCGCGAGCTGTCGCCACTGGTGCAGCCGCTGAGCCTGGACGAGGCCTTCGTCGACCTGGAGGCCGGTCCGTACGGCCCGGTGCTGGCGGAGGCGGACCACGAGACCGGGGAGCGGCTGGTGCTCGCCCTGGCGGAGGACCTGCGGGCGGACATCCAGCGGCTCACCGGGCTGACCGGTTCGGTCGGGGCGGCGGGCTCCAAGCTGATGGCGAAGATCGCCTCCGAGCAGGCCAAGCCGGACGGACTGGTGCTGATCGAGCCGGGGGAGGAGCGGGCGGTGCTCGGCCCGATGCCGGTCCGGGCGCTGCCCGGGATCGGGCCGGCCACCGAGCAGGTGCTGCGCCGGGCGGGGCTGAGCACGGTGGCCGACCTGGCGGAGGCGGGGGAGGCGGAGCTGGTCCAGCTGCTGGGGCGGGCGCACGGCGCCGGGATCTTCCAGATGTCGATAGGGCTGGACGAGCGGCCGGTGGTGGCGGACCAGGACGCCAAGTCGGTCTCGGTGGAGGACACCTACGAGGTGGACCTGGCCGACCGGGACCGGGTGCTGCGCGAGGTGGAGGCGCTGGCCGGCCGGTGCGTACGGCGGCTGCGGGGGGCCGGGCGCTCGGGGCGGACGGTGGTGCTCAAGGTCCGGCGGTTCGACTTCTCGACGCTCACCCGCTCGGAGACCCTGGGCGGGCCGACCGACGACCTGGCGGTGATCACCGCGACGGCGCGGCGCCTGGCCGAGCAGGTGGACATCACCGGCGGGGTCCGGCTGCTCGGTGTGGGGGTGACCCAGCTGGCCGACTACACCCAGGAGGACCTGTTCGCGCAGGCGCTGCGGGAGGAGGCGGCCGAACACGCCGAGGCGGCCGAGGCGGCGGAGGCCGAGGAGGAGCCGGAGGAGGCCGTGGCGCGGCGCTGGCTGCCCGGGCAGGACGTCCACCACGCCGAGTTCGGGCCGGGGTGGGTGCAGGGCAGCGGGGTCGGGCGGGTGACCGTGCGGTTCGAGACGCCGTGGAGCGGGCCGGGGCGGGTGCGGACCTTCGGGGTGGACGATCCGGAGCTGGAGCCGGCCCGGGCGCTGCCGCTTCGGAAGCCCGGGGAACCCGGCGCGGAAGGGGTCTGAAGCGGGTGGAGGGGTGTGGAACGCGGAACGGTCCCACCCGGTAGGGAGTACCGGATGGGACCGCATACCGTGCCGGACTCCGGACGGTCGTGATGCCCTCGCGACCGAGCGGAGGCCGGGGCCCGCGCGTCCTGTCCCTGAGCGCGCGGGCCGGACGCCTCGTCAGGCGTCGGTCTTGGCCAGCTCGGGGCTGGAGGCCTGCTGTGCCGGGTCGCCGATGACGGCGGTGGCCGGCTTGACGGTGCGGATCAGGAAGGGGACGGCACCGGCGATGATGCAGACGACGGCCGTGGTCCAGAACGCGTGCTTGTAGGCGTCCAGGGTGGGCAGCACCACCGGAAGCTTGATCGGGAACTTCATGGTGTCGCCGGTCAGGATGGCGGTCATCACGGCGGTGCCGATCGCGCCACCGACGGTGCGGAGCACGGAGTTCATGCCGTTGGCGATGCCGCTCTGCTCGACCGGGACGGCGCCGTTGATGAAGGCCGGCATCGCGGCGAAGGCGAGGCCGATGCCGAGGCCGAAGATCGCGGAGGCGGTGTAGATGTCGCCCTCGTGGCTGTGCCGCAGGGCCAGGTAGGCCATCGCGATCGCGCCCAGGACGCCACCGAGGACCAGCGGCAGGCGCGGGCCGCGGCGGGCGATCAGCAGGGCGCCGACCGGGGCGGCCACCATCGAGCCGATGGCGGACGGCAGCAGCATCACACCGGCGTGCAGGACGGTCGCGGTGAAGCCGTAGTGGGCCAGCTTCTCCGGGGTCTGGGCGAAGTTGCTGATGACCATGAACGAGCCGTACATGCCGAAGCCGATGAGCAGGCCGGCCAGGTTGGTGAAGGCCACGGCCGGGCGGGACATCATCTTCAGGTCGACCAGCGGGTGCGAGACCTTGGTCTCGATGATGCCCCAGATCAGGGCCACCACGGCGGCGACGGCGAACAGGCCGAGGGTCTTGGTCGAGGTCCAGCCCCAGTGGTTGCCCTGGCTGACCGCGACCAGCAGGGCGGAGAGCCAGCCGGCCAGGGTGAGGGCACCGAGCGGGTCGGCGCCGCCCTCCTTGTCGGTCACCGGGTCGGACGGGACGCGGAAGGCGACCAGGGCGACCGCGATCAGGCCGAAGACCAGGCCCATCCAGAAGATCGACTTGTAGTTCCAGTGCTCCAGCAGCAGGCCGGTCGCGACCAGGCCGAGGCCGGAGCCGACGCCCATGGAGGCGCTGATGGCGGCGACGCCGCCGGTCACCTTCCGCTTGGGCAGCTCGTCGCGGACGATGCTGATCGCCAGTGGCATCACGCCACCGCCGGCGCCCTGCAGGACGCGGGCGACGACCAGCCAGGTGAAGGAGTGGGTGCTGACCGCCAGGGCCGAACCGGCGACCAGACCGGCCAGCGAGATCAGCAGCATGGGCTTGCGGCCCCGGAGGTCGCCGAAGCGGCCCAGCAGGGGAGTCAGCACGGCGGCGGACAGCAGGTTGGCGGTCATCAGCCAGGTGATGTTGGAGCCGGAGACGTCCAGTTCCTTGGCCAGCGACGGCAGGATCGGGACGACCGCGGTCTGCACCACGCTGAACGACAGCATCGCCAGGATGAGGGCCGGCAGGACCCGGGCGTTGCTCTGCTTCTCGGCCGCGGTGGTGGGCTGTGGTGCCTCACTCACGGTTGCTTCCTCCCGTACATAGTGAATGAACTGAAGTAACTGTGCCGGAAGATAGTTCAGAGTGTCAAATATCGAGTGGTTAAGGCTTGGCAAAGCTGAACGGTTCGCCTGCGGTGGACGGCACGCCGAGGGCCCCGGACGGGGTCCGGGGCCCTCGGGCAGGCCGTTGGGCGGGTGATCAGGTCAGGGGGCGCAGACTCGACCGGGAGCCGTTGGCGATCGGTTCGGCCGCCGAGCCGGGCGGGGTGGTGGCGGTGGGGGTGCTGTCGTGGACCTCGACGTGTTCGCGGCGGAGTTCGTCCCGGACCACCTCCTCCGCGGTGTAGCGCTCGACCACCAGGCGGACCCGCTCGATCGGGACGAGGTACTTGCGGACCACCGGTCGTTCCTCACGGAGGGCGACCTCCTCCACCGTCTCGGCGATCTCCTTCTCGGTGAGGGAGACGCGCTCGGCGTCGTTGACCGGCACCCGCTCCACCCGGACCCGTTCGCGGCGCACCGAGACGCGGCGCTCGACCTGCTCGCTGGTCACGTACTTGCGCAGCTTCGCGGTGCCCACGACGTGCCACTCGGAGGTGATGTCCAGCCGCTCCTCCCGGCAGGTGATCTCGACCGGGCCGGTGGGTGTCGAGGCGGCGGCGGTGCCGGCCGGGGCGGGGGCGGTCGTGGCCGGGGCGGGGGTGGTCGGGGCGGGGGCGGTTGTGGTCGGGGCGGGGGCGGGGGCGGGGGCGGTTGTGGTCGGGGCGGGGGTGGTCGGGGCGGGGGCGGTCGTGGCCGGGGCCGGGGCGGGTCGGCGATTCAGCTCGACGGTGGGTGTGGGGGACGGGGTGCCCGCGGTCGCCGTGTTGCCCGTGGCGGCGGGTGTGGGGGTGTTGGGGGTCCGCACGTTGGCCTCCGTGGCGGGGTCGGGGCTGGTGGCGGTGGTGGTCGTCGCCGGGCGGGGTTCGGGGGAGCGGAAGGCGGGCGGCTTGGTGGCTGCGGCGGCCGACGTGCTGCCGAAGTCGAGGTCGGGCTGGGTGGCCCGGCCGGGCTCCCCGGAGGCCGGGCGGCCGTCCGCCGGGGTGTCGAGGCCGTAGTAGCGGTAGAGCTGGAGCTCCTGGGCGGGCGACAGGTGTTGGCCCACGCCGAAGTCCGGCGAGTCCTTGACCAGCGACTTGTCGTAGGGCACCCGGAGTTCGTCGCCGGAGAACTCGCTCGTGGTGAGCGGGACGAAGGCGTCCCGGCCGAAGATGCCGGTCCGGACGGCCGCCCACTCCGGCTGCCCGGTGGCGTCGTCCAGGTACACCTCGTCGACCGTGCCGATCTTGTCTCCGTTGCGGTCCACCGCCTTGTGGCCGATGAGGTCGCGGGGGTCGATGTCGGTCTGCACGCTTTCCTCCAGTGCGCTGCGCCTGCGGAACTCCCGCAGATCGGCGGCCGGAGCACCCGTTCCGGGCGCCACTTCACACCAAAAGGCATGAATCGGACGGACGCGACCGGGGTGCGGCCGGACGGGTCCGCGCTGGGCCGTCCGGGGGACGCGCGTAGATCTCGAGTGACCGGACACACCCGTGATCGGAAGGCCTCCCGCTGGTACCCTGGGCGGCGACCGCCGAGCCCGCTCGGGAGAGTCCCCGACGGCGAAAACCGCTGGTCGGGGCGCCGAAGGAGCAACTCCTCCCCGGAATCTCTCAGGCATCCGTACCGTGCGGGATAGGTCACTCTGGAAAGCAGGGCAGGGGCGTCGGCGCGGGAGCCGGCGATCACCACCCTCACCGACGGTGCAAGCCGACGGAGCGCCACAGCGCGACGTGCGGGCGAAGCTCTCAGGTCCCGATGACAGAGGGGGAGGCCTTTCGGGTCCGCCCGCCCCAGGCCGGTCCGCTGTCCGCAGCGGGGTTGGCCGGCCGGCGTGCGCACCCCCGCCGGTCCGTGACCAGGAGGCCTCGACCACCATGAACGCCCAGCCGAACGCGGGACGCCCCACCGGCGCCTCGACCCTCACCGAGCTTGAGCTGGCCAGCCCCTTCGAGAACCGCCACATCGGCCCCGACGCCGCCGCGCAGGAGAAGATGCTGGCGTCCGTCGGTTACGGCTCGCTGGACGAGCTCGCCGCCACCGCCGTTCCCGAGGCCATCCGCTCCATCACCGCCCTGGACCTGCCCGCCGGCCGCAGCGAGGCCCAGGTCCTCGCCGAGCTGCGCGAGCTGGCCGGCCGCAACCAGGTGCTCCAGCCGATGATCGGCCTGGGCTACTACGGCACCTTCACCCCGCCGGTGATCCTGCGCAACGTCATGGAGAACCCGGCCTGGTACACCGCCTACACCCCGTACCAGCCGGAGATCTCGCAGGGCCGCCTGGAGGCGCTGCTCAACTTCCAGACCCTGGTCTCCGACCTGACCGGCCTGCCCACCTCCGGCTCCTCGCTGCTGGACGAGGGCACCGCGGCCGCCGAGGCGATGGCGCTGGCCCGCCGCGTCACCAAGGTCAAGGGCGGCGTCTTCCTGGTCGACGCCGAGACCCTGCCGCAGACCGTCGCGGTGATCAACACCCGCGCCGTGCCGACCGGTGTCGAGGTCGTCGTCGCCGACCTGTCCGAGGGCATCCCGGCCGAGATCGCCGAGCGCGGAGTCTTCGGCGTGCTGCTGCAGTACCCGGGCGCCACCGGTGTGGTCCGCGACCTCGCCCCGGTGATCGAGCAGGCGCACGGGCTGGGCGCGATCGTCGCCGTCGCCGCCGACCTGCTGGCGCTCACCCTGCTCAAGTCCCCGGGCTCGCTGGGTGCCGACATCGCCTGCGGCACCTCGCAGCGCTTCGGCGTGCCGATGGGCTTCGGCGGCCCGCACGCAGGCTACCTGTCGGTGCGCGCCGAGTACGCCCGCTCGCTGCCCGGCCGCCTGGTCGGCGTCTCCGTCGACGCCGACGGCAACCGCGCCTACCGCCTGGCGCTGCAGACCCGCGAGCAGCACATCCGCCGCGAGAAGGCCACCAGCAACATCTGCACCGCCCAGGTGCTGCTCGCCGTGATGGCCTCGATGTACGCCGTCTACCACGGCCCGGACGGCCTGGCCGACATCGCCCGCCGCACCCACCGCTATGCCGCCGCCCTCGCCGAGGGCCTGCGGGCCGGCGGCGTCGAGCTGCTGCACGGCGAGTTCTTCGACACCGTCACCGCCGTCGTCCCGGGCCGCGCCGCCGAGATCGCCGCCGCCGCCCGCGCCAACGGCATCAACCTGTACCAGGACGGCGCGGACCGGATCTCGGTCTCCACCGACGAGACCACCACCCGCGAGCACCTGGCCGGCGTCTGGGCCGCGTTCGGCGTCCCCGCGGTCGAGGTCGCCGAGGCCGCCGACGCGCTGCCGGCCGCTCTGCTGCGCGAGGACGAGTACCTGACCCACCCGGTCTTCCACAGCCACCGCTCGGAGACCGCCATGCTGCGCTACCTGCGCCGCCTGTCGGACCGGGACTACGCGCTGGACCGCGGCATGATCCCGCTGGGCTCCTGCACCATGAAGCTCAACGCCACCACCGAGATGGAGGCGGTGACCTGGCCGGAGTTCGGCCAGCTGCACCCCTTCGCGCCGGTCGACCAGGCCGCGGGCTACCTGACCCTGATCCGCCAGCTGGAGCAGCAGCTGGTCGAGGTCACCGGCTACGACGCCGTCTCGATCCAGCCGAACGCCGGCTCCCAGGGCGAGCTGGCCGGTCTGCTGGCCGTCCGCGCCTACCACCACGCCAACGGCGACGCCCAGCGCGACGTCTGCCTGATCCCGTCCTCGGCGCACGGCACCAACGCCGCCTCCGCGGTGATGGCCGGCATGCGCGTCGTCGTGGTGAAGACCCTGGTCGACGGCGACGTGGACGTCGAGGACCTCAAGGCCAAGATCGAGCAGCACCGCGACAACCTCGCCGTGCTGATGGTCACCTACCCGTCGACCCACGGCGTGTACGAGACCCAGATCACCGACATCTGCGCCCTGGTGCACGAGGCCGGCGGTCAGGTCTACGTGGACGGCGCCAACCTGAACGCGCTGGTCGGCCTCGCCAAGCCGGGCAAGTTCGGCGCGGACGTCTCGCACCTGAACCTGCACAAGACCTTCTGCATCCCGCACGGCGGCGGCGGCCCGGGCGTCGGCCCGGTCGCGGTGCGCGCCCACCTGGCGCCGTACCTGCCGAACCACCCGCTGCAGGAGGAGGCCGGCCCGGCCACCGGCGTCGGCCCGATCTCGGCCGCGCCGTGGGGCTCGGCGGCGATCCTGCCGATCTCCTGGGCGTACGTCCGGCTGATGGGCGGCGAGGGCCTCAAGCACGCGACCCAGGTCGCGGTGCTGAACGCCAACTACATCGCCAAGCGGCTGGCCCCGCACTTCCCGGTGCTCTACACCGGCCCGGGCGGGCTGGTCGCGCACGAGTGCATCATCGACCTGCGCCCGCTGACCAAGGAGACGGGCGTGACGGTGGACGACATCGCCAAGCGCCTGATCGACTACGGCTTCCACGCGCCGACGATGTCCTTCCCGGTGGCCGGCACGCTGATGATCGAGCCGACCGAGTCCGAGGACCTGCACGAGATCGACCGGTTCTGCGACGCGATGATCGAGATCCGCGGCGAGATCGACAAGGTCGGCTCGGGCGAGTGGGCGGCCGACGACAACCCGCTGCGCAACGCCCCGCACACCGCCGCCGCGCTGGCCGGTGACTGGGCGCACGGCTACTCGCGGCAGGAGGCGGTCTTCCCGGCGGGCGTGAACCCGGCGGACAAGTACTGGCCGCCGGTGAGCCGGATCGACGGCGCGTACGGCGACCGCAACCTGGTCTGCTCCTGCCCGCCGCTGGACGAGTACGGCGTCTGATCCCGATCGGACGGGCAAAGGGCAGGGCTCCGGCGGAACGATTCCGCTGGGGCCCTGCCCTTTGCGTCGCGCTTCGTGTCGTCAGGGGCGGCGGCTGCCCCGCGGGGCGGTCCCGGGGCCGTACGGTTCCGGCCGTACGGGTCGGGGCCGCGCGGGCTCAGGCCGCGTGGGCGACCGAGCGGCGCGGGGCGATCACCCGGCCGTCGGGCAGCAGCTCTCCGGTGTCCTCGAACAGGACGACGCCGTTGCAGAGCAGGCTCCAGCCCTGCTCCGGGTGGCAGGCCACCGGCACGGCCGCCTCGCGGTCCTCGGACTCGGCCGTCGGGCACTCAGGACGGTGCTGGCACATACGCGTACCCTCGCTTCGCTCTGCGATCCTCCCCGTGGTGCGGTCCCCGGAGGTCGAGCCGTCCGGAGCCGCCGCGGTGGTCGGATCCTGTCCGCGCGCCGACCAGGTGTGGAGCGGCGCTCAAGTGGGTAGGACAGGTGGTCCTTCCACGCTGGTTCCCAGTGTCGGCATCCGCGGACCCGCGCGCAGCGATTTCGTGACATGCGCCACAACTCCCGGGTAGAGATCACCCGTTCAGGTGGGGCCCGGCGGAAATCGCGCACCGGTGGGTCAGCCGGGGCATGGTCCGGTGGGGCCATGGCGGGTGACCCGTCCGGGTGGTGGCCGTTCGGGTGAGGCCGTCAGGGGGCGTCGGAGGATCGGGGGGTCGGGGCGTCGGGACGCACGGCGAAGGGCCGCCGGGCGTGCTGCCCGGCGGCGGGTGGGGATTTCGGCTTTTCGTGGGTGCCGTGGGTGCCGTCGGTTCCGTCGGATCAGGAGGAGCCGAGCAGCAGTGGTGGTCCGGCGAGCGGTGTGCGGGCGAGCAGCGGGAGCAGCTCGGCGGCCGGGTAGGCGCGGTGCGCGGTGACCCCGAGCGGGGCCGGGGCCAGCGGGATCAGCAGGTCGGCGGACGGGCCGGTGTCGGGGCTGTGCAGCCAGAGCGCGGTGGCGTACTGGCCCGGGAAGGTGAGCAGTCGGGGCTGGCAGCGGGAGCGGGAGCCCTGGGCGAGCTGCCAGGCCTCGCGCAGCGCCCGGACGGTGGAGGAGAGGTACGGGCCGGCGGTGAAGTGGGAGAAGGTGTGGCCCTCCGGGCCCTGCACCACCTCGGCGGCGGCGGCCACCTCGGGGCCGTCCTTGATCAGGAAGCGCCAGCCGGTCCGGCGGGCGGCGGGCAGCTCGGGATGGGGGCCGTCCAGGACGTGCACCGCGAGCGGGTGCGCGGGGAGCAGTGGACCGGTCGGGTGACGCAGCGCTGCGGCGGCGGGCTGGCGCAGCGCGGTCTCCGAGTCGAGCGCGCCCAGGACGGCTCGCAGGGCGCTCGGCGGGGGCTGGGGGGTCTGCAGGGTCATGGCGGGGTCCGCCTCTCCAAGCGAGATCGGCGTGCGAGTGCGGCATACCGGCGCGGCGCGGTGCGTCGACGGTGACGGGGCCCGGCCTTGTCCGGTTGTGCAGGATCGCGGCGCCGGCGCGGTCGCCATCCCCGACGGGGGGCCGCGGGGGCGGGAACGGACCGGCCGGAGCGCAGTGCGAACTCAGCGAACTCATCGAACAAATGCGCAGGGTGATCTGTTTATCACAGGCCGTGGTGTCGGGCAAGTCTGCAGATGGTCTGAATCTCCGTCAGTTGCCTTGCATTGCAAGCCAGTACAAGCATTCGGGTATCGATCTTCGAGGTGGGCATGATGCTGGCACGGTCGACCGGCCGGGTGTCTCAGGAGGAGGGGACCGTGGGCGAGAAGGTCGTGGCGACTCGGGCGGATCTCGCGGACCGGCAGCAGTACCGGCTCAAGCTCCAGGCCTGCCTGGACGCGCTCGGGCGGATGCTGCGCGAGGACCGCTTCGACCGGCCGCGGGCGGTGATGGGCCTGGAGATCGAGCTCAACCTGGCCGACGAGCAGGGCCTGCCGGTGATGCGCAACGCCCAGGTGCTGAGCGCGATCGGCTCCAGCGACTTCCAGACCGAGCTCGGCCAGTTCAACATCGAGGTCAACATCGTGCCGCACCGGCTGTGCGGGCACGTCTTCGAGGAACTGCGCGAGGAGATCGACACCGGACTGCGCTACGCCGACCGGCAGGCGGCCGAGGCCGGCGCCCGGATCGTCATGGTGGGCATCCTGCCGACCCTGGAGAACGACCACACCGGGCTCGACGCGATGAGCCACAACCAGCGGTACAGCCTGCTCAGCGACCAGATCCTGGCCGCCCGGGGGGAGGACATCGCGCTGGACATCGAGGGCGTCGAGCACCTCCAGCTGGAGTCGATCACCATGGTGGCCGAGGCCGCCGCGACCTCGCTGCAGCTGCACCTCCAGGTGACCCCGGAGCGGTTCTCCTCGGTGTGGAACGCCGCCCAGGCGATCTGCGGGCCGCAGCTCGCGCTCGGCGCCAACTCCCCGTTCCTGTTCGGACGGGAGCTGTGGCGGGAGACCCGTCCGGTGCTCTTCCAGCAGGCCTGTGACACCCGTTCGGCGGAGCTCAAGGCCCAGGGCGTGCGCCCGATCACCTGGTTCGGCGAGCGCTGGGTGGACTCGGCGTACGACCTGTTCGAGGAGAACCTGCGCTACTTCCCGGCGCTGCTGCCGATCTGCGACGACGAGGACCCGCTGAAGGTGCTGGCCTCCGGCGGCGCGCCCCGGCTCGCCGAGATGCGGCTGCACAACGGCACCATCTACCGCTGGAACCGGCCGGTGTACGACGTCGCCGGCGGGGTCCCGCACCTGCGGGTGGAGAACCGGGCGCTGCCGGCCGGGCCGACGGTGGCCGACACGCTGGCCAACGCCGCCTTCTACTACGGGCTGGTGCGGGTGCTCGCCGAGCAGCCCCGGCCGGTCTGGACCCGGCTGCCGTTCGAGCGGGCGGACGAGAACTTCCGGCAGGGCGCCCGGTACGGCATCGACGCCGTGTTCCAGTGGCCGCGCCCGGGCCGGGCGGGCCGCGGCGGCGGACTGCAGACCGTCTCGGCGGTCGACCTGGTCCTCAACGAGCTGCTGCCGATGGCCCACCAGGGGCTGGACGAGTGGGGCGTGGAGCCCGCCGACCGGGACCGCTACCTGGGGATCATCGAGCAGCGCTGCCTGCGCCGCACCAACGGCGCCGCCTGGCAGAGCGCGACCTTCCACCGGCTGCGCGAGCAGTACGGGATGGACCGCCCGGCCGCGCTCGCCGCGATGACCAGGCGCTACGCCGAGCACATGCGCGGTGGGGAGCCGGTGCACACCTGGCCGGTCGGCTGAGGGGTTCGCCCGCTGTGCCAGGATGATCGCTCCGGTCGTCGGCCGACCGCCGGAGCGATCGTCCGTTCGATGGAGCAGCCGTGACAACCCGCCCGACCGTGCCGGAGACCGCGGAGCCCACCCGACGGCTGCTCGGCGTGGAACTGCTGATCGTCCTCGGACTCTCCCTCGGGGCCAGCGGGATCAGCGCGCTGATCAGCTTCGCGGGCTCGCTCACCGAACCGCTCAAGCTCGGCCAGCAGGTCGCCACGCTGAACGGTTCGCGCGCGCCCGGGCGGCCCTGGCTGGACCTGGTGTGGCAGCTGTACTACATCGGCCGCGGGCTGATGCCGGTGGTGCTGGTCGGCTACCTGCTGGTGCGCGAGGGCGTCACGCTGCGGGTGCTGGGCTTCGACCTGCGGGAGAGGCTGCGCGACCTCGGCCGGGGCGCGGGCGTCGCGGCGGCGATCGGCGGGTGCGGGCTGGCGCTGTACCTGGCCTCGCAGGCGGCCGGGTACAACCTGACGGTGGCGCCCTCGGGGCTGCCGGACGTGTGGTGGCGGGTGCCGGTGCTGGTGCTGTCGGCCTGGCAGAACGCGATCCTCGAGGAGGTCGTGGTCCTCGGCTACCTGCTGCGCCGGCTGGGGCAGCGGGGGTGGTCCTGGCCGGCCGCGGTGGTGGCCAGCGCGGTGCTGCGCGGTTCGTACCACCTGTACCAGGGGGTCGGCGGTCTGATCGGCAACATGGTGATGGGGGCGGTGTTCTGCTTGCTGTACCGGCGCTGGGGGCGGGTGATGCCGCTGGTGGCGGCGCACGCGCTGATCGACACGGTGGCCTTCGTCGGGTACGCGCTGCTCGCCGGGCACGTCAGCTGGCTGCCGACCCCCTGACCTGGGCTCCCAGCAGCGGCCGGCTGCGCGGCGGGCGGGCCAGCAGCCGCTCGACGTGGTGGCGCTCCAGGCCCTGGCCGGGGTCGATCGGCAGCAGCAGCCGGTCGCGGCGCCAGAGGGAGCGGCGGACCAGCCGGGAGGGGATGACGTCGTCCACCCAGGCGAACGGCCGGCCCTCGGCGTAGCGCAGCAGCGGGGCCCACTTGGCGGCGGAGAACAGCTCCATCAGTCGGACGCGCGGGTCGCCGGGCTGGGGGACGTAGCCGGTGAAGCGGACGAAGGGGAGCGGGGCCAGGCCGATCGCCGGGGCGATGTGGGTGTTGGCGTGCTCCTCCCAGGTGCTGGCCCAGACCAGCTCGTACGTTCCGGCGAGCTCGCGCAGCCAGGCGCCGTGCTCGGCGGCGAGCAGGACGGCGCAGCCGAGCAGGGTGTGGGAGTCGAACCCGGCGTCGGGATGCGGACAGACCGGGTTCAGCACCCCGTCCACGTCCAGGAACAGCAGTGGCTTCGGCACCGGTGGGCCCCCCAGGTGGATGGTTTCTCCTACTCGGTCGGACGAACCACGCGTACCGGTGGTTGCTCCGCGGCGGGCGCACGCGGGGCGCACAGGGTGCTCACGGCGCGGGCGCTGGCTCGGGGGCGGGCACCGGTGCGTCCGGGGTGCTTCGCCGGGGTTCGCGGCGGGAGAGCCGGCGGACCTGCGGGTCGACCAGGACGGCTGCGCTGAGCAGCAGGCACAGCGCGGCGCAGGCCCAGAGCGCGCCGGACAGGCCGAGTGCGGCGGCCGCCGGGCCGGCCAGCGCGGTGCCGACCGGGGCCAGCGAGTAGGAGCCGAGCTCGTCGTACGCGGTGACCCGGGAGAACATCTCCTCCGGGACCTCCTGCTGGAGCGCGATCATCCAGTTGACGGCGAAGACGGTGACGCCGACCCCGGAGAGGAACATCGCGGCGATCAGCAGCGGCAGCGGGGCTTCGAGGGCCAGCGCGAGGGCGGGGACGCCGAACAGGAAGACGCCCCAGTTGCCGACCAGCAGGATCCGGCGGGGGCGCCAGCGCGCCATCAGCAGACCGGTGACCACCAGGCCGACCCCGTAGGCGGACATCGCCAGGCCCCAGGCGCTCGCGCCGCCGAGCCGCTGGTCGGCCACGGCCGGCCCGTACACCGACTCGACCGCGTTGATGCAGGCGACCAGGACGGCGAACTGGGCCACGATCACCCAGAGCCAGCGGCGGGAGGAGAACTCCCGCCAGCCCTCGCGCAGGTCGCGCAGCATGCTGCCGCCGGAGGGCGCGGGGGCGGACTCGGGCTCCAGGAAGACGCGCAGGGCGGCGGCGACCAGGAAGCAGAGGGCGTCCAGGGCGAGCACCCAGCCGGGGCCGAAGGCGGCGGTGAGCGCTCCGCCGAGGGCGGCGCCGCCGATCTGGGAGGCGTTCTGGCCCATCCGGAAGGCCGAGAAGGCGCGGGCGGCGTGCTCCTGGGGCACGGCCTGCATGATCATGCCGCCGGCGGCCGGGGAGTAGAGGGCGTACCCGGCGCCGCCGGCGGCGGAGAGCACCAGCAACTGCCACAGCTGGACGTTCCCGGCCAGGACCAGGACGGCCAGGACGGCCTGGGCGGCGGCGCTGAACAGGTTGGCGGCCACCATGATGCGGTGGCGCGGCAGCCGGTCGGCGAGGGTGCCGCCGACCACCAGGAGCAGGACGGTGGGCAGCAGCCGGGCGGCGGTGACGTAGCCGACCTCGGCGGTGGTGCCGCCGTTGCCGAGGACGGCGAAGGCGGTGGCGATGGGGGCGCCGGCGTTGCCGAGGCCGCTGACCACGGTGGCGGCGGTCTGGATGCGGAAGTTGCGGCTCGCCCAGGCGAAGCGGCGGGGGAGTGGGGTCGGCACCCCGTGACTATGGCCGGAGTTCGTACAGGTGTCATCTGGATTTCGGGCCGGTTCCGGCCCGTTGGTGCGTCAGCCGAGATGGCCCCGGAGGAAGGTGAGGGTGCGCCGCCAGGCGATCCGGGCCTGGAGGGCGTCGTAGGTGCCGAGCGGGTTCTCGTCGTTCATGAAGGCGTGCCCGGCCGGGTAGAAGTGGATCTCGGGGCGGATGTCGGTGGCCTCGCCGATCCGGATCGCGGCCTCGTCCACGGCGGCCATCGGGTTGGAGCGGTCGAGTTCGCCGAAGTGGCCGAGGACGTGGGCGGTCAGGCCGCGGTAGTCGAAGTCCGGGTCGGGCGGCAGGCCGTAGAACGGGACCACGGCGGCGACCCGGTCACCGGCCCGGGCGGCCAGCATCAGGGCGAAGCCGCCGCCCATGCAGAAGCCGACCGCGCCGACCGCGTCGCCGACCACGCCGTCCAGCGAGAGCAGGAAGTCGACGGCACCGGAGAGGTCCTCGACGGCCCGCTCGACCGGGAGTGCGCGTTTGAGCCGGGCGGCCTCGGCGCCGTCGTGGGTGGTGGCGCCGCCGAACAGGTCGGGCGCGAGGACGGTGAACCCCTCGGCGGCGAAGCGGTCGGCCATGTCGGCGATGTGCGAGGTGAGCCCCCACCACTCCTGCACCACCACCAGGCCGGGGCCGACCCCCTGCGGAGGGCGGGCCAGGTACCCGTGCGCGGTGCGGCCGTTGCTCGGGAAGCTGACGTTCTGCCGGGAGCCGCCCTGGTCAGGCATGGCTTCCTCTCGGGGGGTCGGGCCGCGTGCGGCGTGGTGTGCGGGAGCGGTCACTCAGCCCATCTCCTCCAGGGCGCGGCCCTTGGTCTCCCTGATGCAGAAGGCCACGAACGGGATGGAGAGCAGCGCGAAGGCCGCGTAGATCACGTACGTCGCGGAGAGGTTCCAGTCGGCGAGGTCCGGGAAGCTGACGGTGATCGCCCAGTTGGCGATCCACTGGGCCGAGGCGGCGACCGACAGGGCCAGGGCCCGGATCCGGTTGGGGAACATCTCGCCGAGCAGCACCCAGACCACCACGCCCCAGGAGAAGGCGAAGCAGAGCACGAAGACGTGCGCGGCGATCAGGGCGACCGTGGCGTGGGTGGTGTCGAGGGTGGCGGTGCCGCCGGTGCCGCTGCGGTAGGAGAACGCCCAGGCGGCCGTGGCCAGGGCGGCCGCCATGCCGGTGGAGCCCGCCAGGGCCAGCGGCTTGCGGCCGATCCGGTCCACCAGGACCATCGCGATCACCGTGCCGATCACGTTGATGATCGAGGTGGAGAGGCTGATCAGCAGCGAGTTGGACTCGTTGATGCCGACCGACTGCCAGAGGAAGGACGAGTAGTAGAAGATCACGTTGATTCCGACGAACTGCTGGAACACCGAGGCGCCGATGCCGACCCAGACGATCGGCAGCAGGCCGAAGCGGCCGCCGAGCAGGTCCCCCAGCCGGGGTTTGTGGGTGGACTCCAGCACCGCGCGGATCTCCGCCACCCGGGCGTCCAGGTCGACGTCCTCCCCCTCGACCTCGACCAGCACCTTGCGGGCCTGCACCTCGCGGTGGTCGGCGATCAGGTAGCGCGGCGACTCCGGGATGGCCAGCGCCATCAGGCCGTACACCAGGGCCGGGATGGTCTCGACGCCGAGCATCCACTGCCAGGCCTGGATGCCGCCGATGTGACCGGTGGACTCGCCGCCGGCGGCCTGGTTGAGCGCCCAGTTGGCGAGCTGGGAGACGGTGATGCCGAGCACGATCGCCATCTGCTGGAAGGACGCGAGCCGGCCGCGGTAGGCGGTGGGGGCGACCTCGGCGATGTAGGTGGGGGCGATCACCGAGGCGATGCCGATCGCGATGCCGCCGACCACGCGCCAGGAGGCGAGCGCCTCGATGTTCGGCGGGAACATCGAGCCGAGGCCGCTGGCCGCGAACAGCACGGCGGCCAGCAGCATCGTGCGCACCCGGCCGAGGCGGTCCGCCAGCCGGCCGGCGACCACCGCGCCGAGGGCCGAGCCCAGCAGCGCGATGGCCACCACGAAGGCGGTGGTGCCGTGGCCCACCGCGAAGTGCTTCTGGATGCCCGTCACCGCGCCGTTGATCACGGCGCTGTCGTAACCGAACAGGAAGCCGCCCATCGCGGCGGCCGCCGAGATGAAGATCACGTGGCCGAGGTGGGCCTCGCCGGACGCCCGCTGACTGTGGACTGTGGACACGCGCGCTCCCCGAGGTGGACGGGCCCGTTCTGACGGCCGGACAGGACTCGTCTCACATTCGAGCAGCGCGGCGACCGACCTGCCCGCCTTGGGAACCGATCGGGTGAAACGGGGTCAGTCGGCGGCGCGCCGCGGTGCCGCGCGCCGGGCGCGGGCCGTTCCGGCGGCGCCGCCCGTTCCGGCGCTGCGCCGCTGGTGACGGCGGAGCAACTGGGCGCGGGCGGCGGCGTCCTGGTCGCGTCCGTGCCGGGGGTCGTCGGCGCGCTCGGCGAGCCGGTCGGCGATCGCGTACTGGGCCTCGGCCGGCTTCTTGTCGTCGTACTTGAACTTGGCACGCACCTCGCGGACCGTCAGGCGGAGCCCGCGCAGGCCGGGCAGCAGCCGGCCGAGCTCGTTCGCGCCGGGGAGCACCCGAAAGTCCGGGGTCTCCGGCTGGAAGTGCGCCAGCTGGCGGTTGAGGATCTCCGCCTTGCCCTCGGCGGACTCGACCACCTCGGCGGTGCAGTGGAAGTGGACCGAGGCGTAGTAGCTGGTGGGCGTGCCGGGCTCACCGCGCCAGTGGCCGGGGGCGAAGGCGTAGCCGTCAGTGACCGCCAGGGTGACGTTCGGGTCGGCCCGGACGGCGGCCAGCAGCGGGTTGGGGGTGGCGAGGTGGAGCAGGATCTCGCCGCGGTCGGCGTCCAGCAGGAAGTGCGTCGGGACGAGCACCGGACCCTGCTCGGGGCCGCCGTTGGCGGCGAGCAGGCCGAAGTCGCGGCCCTCGGCCAGCCAGGCGCGCCATTCGTCCTCGTCGCCGCGGTCCCAGGACCTGATGAGCATCGGGGGCCTCCCTCAGCGGGGGAAGACGCGCATGTGCGCGGGGAGCGGGACGTTCTGGTCGTACGGCTCGGGCGTGCCGTGCACGGTGGTGACCGGGACGATCCCGGACCAGTGGGGCAGGTCGGCGTCCTCCGGGTCGTCGTCGGCGCCGTCCGCGCGGGTCTTGGCCGAGACCTCGTCCAGCTCCAGCCGGAGCACGGCGGTGGCGGCGAGCTCCTTGGGGTTGGCCGGGCGGATCTCGCCGGAGCGGCCGGGGACGACGTGGTCGACCAGGGCGGCCAGCGCGACGTCCAGCTCCTCGGGGTCGCTGACCTGGTACGCGGTGCCGTGGGCGACCACCGAGCGGAAGTTCACCGAGTGGTTGAACGCGGACTTGGTCAGCACCAGGGCGTCGACGTGGGTGACGGTGACGCAGACCTGCATGCCCTGCTCGCCGGAGGCGCCGCGCATCGGGCGGCTGCCGGTGGAGCCGTGGACGTAGAGCCGGCTGCCGACCCGGGCGAAGATCGTCGGCAGGACCACGGGGGCGCCATCGGCGACGAAGCCGAGGTGGCAGACGTAGGCCTCGTCGAGGATGGCGTGGATGGCGTCCTGCTCCCAGGTGGCGCGGTCCTTGTAGCGGGTGGGGGTGGTGCGCGGGGTCCGGGAGTAGGTGGCGTCACCGGCGTTCGTCGGCGTGGTCGACATGACAACCTCTATGTACTAGTGCATAATCTTCTTTGTGCTAGGAGACTATCCGCTGAAAGGGCGACGCGCCAGCGAAATCGCGGCCCACATCGAACAGGGCGTGAGCAGCGGGCAGCTCGCACCCGGAACCGCGCTGCCCCCGCTGCGCGACCTCGCCGCCGAACTCGGCGTCAACCCCAACACCGTGGCCGCCGCCTACCGGCTGCTGCGCGACCGCGGCGTGATCGAGACGGCCGGCCGCAAGGGCAGCCGGATCCTCCCCCGGCCCGCACTCACCCCCCGCGACCAGATCCGCGTCCCCGTCCCCGCCGACGCCCGCGACCTGTCCACCGGCAACCCCGACCCGGCCCTGCTGCCCGACCTCGCCCCGGCCCTCGCGGCCGCCGCCGAGGCCGCCCGGGCCGAGCCCGTGCTCTACGGGCACCCGCGCATCGACGCCGGACTGCTCGAGCTCGCCCGCACCTCCTTCGCGGCCGACGGGCTGCACGGCCCGATCGCCGTCGCCTCCGGCGCGCTGGACACCGTCGAGCGCACCCTCGGGGCCTGGCTGCGCCCCGGCGACGCGGTGGCGGTCGAGGACCCGGGCTGGGGCAGCCTGCTCGACCTGCTGCCCGCGATGGGGCTGCGGCCCGCGCCGGTCCGGCTGGACGACGAGGGCCTGCTGCCGGACTCACTGGCCGCCGCGCTGGCCGAGGGCGCCCGGGCGGTGGTGGTGACCAGCCGGGCGCAGAACCCGACCGGTGCGGCACTCACCGCGCGCCGGGCCGCGGCGCTGCGGGCCGTCCTGGCCGGGCACCCCGGGGTGCTGCTGATCGAGGACGACCACGGGCACGGCATGGTCGACCAGCCGTACCACCCGCTGGTCGGCGCCGGGCCCCGGCACTGGGCGGTGGTGCGTTCGGCGGCCAAGGCGTACGGGCCGGACCTGCGGGTGTCGGTGATGGTCGGCGACGAGGAGACGGTCGGCCGGGTGGCCGGACGGCTGCGGCTGGGTGCGGGCTGGGTCAGCCACGTGCTGCAGCGCACCGTCGTCGAGCTGTGGCGCGCCGACGCGGCACCGGCCGCGACCGTGGCCGCCGCCTACCGGGCGCGACGCGACGCGCTGTTGGGGGAGTTGGCGGCGCGCGGCATCGAGGCGCACGGGGAGAGCGGGCTGAACGTCTGGGTGCCGGTGCCGGACGAGACCTCGGCGCTGGCGGCGCTGGTGCAGCGCGGGTGGGTGGCGGCGCCCGGCGCGCGGTACCGGATCCAGTCGCCGCCCGGGCTGCGGTTCACCACGGCGCGGCTGGAGGCCGCGCAGTCGCGGCGGTTGGCGGAGGACCTGGCGGAGGTGCTGGGCTCGGGCGGGGGAGGGTCCCGGCTGGTGTGAATCCCGCTGGCGTGAGCCCCGCCGGGTGTGAGCCCGGTTGGGCCGGGGCCCGCTGTTCGCTCCGAACCCGTTGGTAACAAAGCGGAAACCCGGTGCAGATACCTAGCGGTAACCAAGGCGTGCATGTCATCTTCATCGCGCCACCGGCCGGCGGTCCACCCCCACACGCGTCTTCCCGCCCCCACACGCGGGGAGACCGAGCCGCAGGAGTTCCGCCGTGCCCGAAAACGGTTCGAGCATCATCAGCAGCACCCCTGGACTCGTCCGACGGCTGCTCAGCGCAGCCCTCGCCCTCCCGCTCGCCACCGGCGGTCTGCTGGCCGGTGATCTGCTGGCCGCGACGCCCGCCCGGGCCGCCACCATCCCGAGCGGACCGACCGCCAGCGTGACGCTCGGAGACAGCTACATCTCCGGTGAGGCCGGCCGCTGGAAGGGCAACTCCGCCGACTCCGGCGGCAGTCGGACCGGCACCGACCGGGCCTGGACCGGCAGTTCGTACGACCCCGGTCTGATCTACGGCGCGACGGCCGCCAACGGGTGCGACCGCTCGGACGTCGCCGAGGTGCTCGGGGCCTCGACCGTCGCGCAGAAGCAGATCAACCTGGCCTGCTCCGGGGCCGTCACCACGAACATCTTCCGCGCCTCCAACGGTGGCCAGGCGTACAAGGGCGAGGCCCCGCAGGCCGACCAACTGGCCACCGTGGCAGCACAGAACAACATCAAGCTGATCACGTTGTCGATCGGGGGCAACGACCTCGGCTTCGCCAGCGTCATCTCGAACTGCGTCCAGGACTACCTGATCTGGTACAGCTACTGCCACGACTCGCAGCAGTCGGCGATCGATTCGAAGATGCCGACCGCGATGGCGGGCGTCGGCAAGGCGATCGACGAGATCCGCGCGGTCATGTCCGACGCCGGCTACGCGCAGTCGGACTACCGGCTGGTCCTGCAGTCGTACCCGTCGCCGATCCCGCGCAGCGCCGAGATGCGCTATCCGGAGAGCGGCTGGAGCCGTTCCAACACCGGCGGCTGCCCGTTCTGGGACGCGGACGCCGACTGGGCGCGCGACTCGATGGTGCCGCAGATCTCCACGGCGCTCGCCGGGGTCGCGGCCAGCAAGGGCGTGCAGTTCCTGGACCTCTCCAACATGTTGCAGGGCCGCGAGGTCTGCTCCACGGCCACCCAGCAGCCGACCGCGAGCACCGGTCCGTCCGCGACCACCAGTGAGTGGGCGCGGTTCCTGGACGGCGGCTTCAACACCACCCAGGGAGTGTTGCAGGAGTCGATGCACCCCGACTACTACGGGCAGTTGGCGCTCGGGCGCTGCCTGACCCTGCTGTGGGGGCAGAGCAGCGGCGACTACGCCTGCCGGAACACGGCGGGGCGGGACGCGAGTGGGATGTACCTGGTCGCGCGCTGACGGCCGCACAGGTGATGGCGCCCCGCTGCGGTGTTCCTCCGCGGCGGGGCGCCCAAGTGCCCTGCGTCCGCTCAGCCCTTGGCGAGCAGGGACTGGGCGTGGGCGCGCACCTGGTCCCGGGTCAGGTAGGCGTCGGTGTACTCGAAGTCCTGCAGTCGGGCGGGCTGGCGGGCGAGGAAGCCGATGCGGACGAAGTCGTCTCCGGCGGTCGCGTTCATCAGCCAGTTCGCGCCCACCCGGAGCTTGGCCACATTGGTGCGCATCGCCATCAGGTGGTAGCCGCGGGCCACCAACTGGGCTGTCACGCCGCGCAGTTCGACGCCGACCGGCTTGGAGACCGCGTCCTTGCCGCCGAGGTCGACCACCAGGCCCAGGTCCTTGTGGTAGTACGGCTCCAGGGGCTGGTTGTGGAGCGAGGCGATCACGTTGTCGGCCACCGCGCGGCCCTGGCGGGCCGAGTGCTGGGCGGTGGGCGGGCAGACCGCGCCGTCGCCCTTGGCGAGGTCCGGGACGGCGGCCGCGTCACCGAGCGCGAACACGCCCTCGAACTGCGGCACCCGCATCTCCGCCGTCACGGCGAGCCGGCCGCGGACCGTCTCCGCGTCCAGGGTGCCGATCAGCGGACTCGCGGCCACGCCGGCCGTCCAGATCAGGGTGCGGCAGGGAAGCACCCGGCCGTCGGTGAACTTGACCGTCTCGGCGCCGACTTCGGCCACCGAGACGCCCAGCGACACCTCGATGCCGCGCTCGCGCAGCACCTCCAGGGCGGCGGTGCCCAGCGCCTCGCCGAGCTCGGGCATCAGCTTGGGGGCGATGTCGATCAGGTGCCACTTGATCTGGCTGGCGTCCAGACGCGGGTAGCGGCGGGCCGCGGCGGTGGTGAGGCGCTGCAGGCAGGCGGCCGTCTCGGTGCCCGCGTAGCCGCCGCCGACCACCACGAACTGCAGCCGGGACTCGCGCTCCCGCTGGTCCAAGGTGGCCGAGGCGAGGTCGAGTTGGGCGATGACGTGGTCGCGGACGTAGGCCGCCTCGGCGAGCGTCTTCATGCCGCGGGCGTAGTCGGTGAGGCCGGGGATGTCGAAGGTGCGGGTGACGCTGCCGGGGGCGAGCACCAGGATGTCGTACTTCAGGGCGATCACCTCGTCGGTGACCTTGCGGACCACGCACACCCGGGAGGCCGGGTCCACCCCGATGGCGCCGCCGGGGACGATGTGGGTGCGGCGCAGGGTCCGGCGCAGGGAGACGGCCACGGACTGGGGGGTGAGGACGCCGGCGGCGACGTGGGGGAGGAGGGGGAGGTAGAGCTGGTAGCTGAACGGCGTGACCAGCGTGATCTCGGCCTCCGACGGCGAGAGCTTGCGTTCGAGGCGGCGGGCGCACTCCAGGCCTGCGAAGCCGCCGCCCACGATCAGGATCCGAGGTCGTTCCATCGCTCATCCCTTATGTCGTGCAGGTCGTACCGGAAGGTCCCCATTACTGTCCGCCACACTCGCACGGAGCAGCGGGGGCTGCCACTGGGGCGGGGCGGTGGGAGGAGTGGGAGGGGAGGGGTGCAGGTGGGGTGCGAGGGGGAGTGGGGGCCGGGCGGAGTGGGGGGCAGCGGGGGCTGCCACTGGGGCGGGGCGGTGCGAGGAGCCGGAGGGGAGGGGAGGGGTGCAGGTGGGGTGCGAGGGGTGGGCATTCGGCGCGGGGGCCTGGTGCGTACGTTGATGGGTGGTGCACCGATAAGCTGTCGGGCGTGCTCCCCGAGGTGACGGCGGTCCGGTATGTGACGCCACTGCGAGAAGGCGGCTCGATGCCGGGCCTGGTCGAGGCCGACGACCGGCGGCTGTACGCGCTGAAATGGGTCGGCGCGGCGCAGGGCCGGAAGGCGTTGGTCGCGGAGGTGCTGGCCGGTGAGTTGGGGCGGCGGCTCGGGCTGCCGGTGCCTGAGCTGGTGACGATCGACCTGGACCCGGTGCTCGCGCGCAGTGAGCCGGACCACCAGATCCAGGACCAGATGCGGGCCAGCGGCGGGACCAACCTGGGAATGGCCTTCGTCAGCGGCGCGCTCAACTTCGATCCGCTCTGCTTCGAGGTGGACCCCGAACTCGCCGGGCAGGTCCTCTGGTTCGACGCGCTGATCGGCAACGTCGACCGTTCCTGGCGCAACCCCAACCTGCTGGTGGCGACCGGCGGGCTGCGACTGATCGACCACGGCGCGAGCCTGATCTTCCACCACAACTGGGCCGGCGCCGCCGGCTGGGTGCGCCGCCCGTACGACGCGTCCGACCACGCGCTGCTGCGGGCCCAGCCGGACCTGGCGGCCGCGGACAAGGCGCTCGCGCCGCTCGCGGAGGCGGCCGTGGAGGCTGCCGTGGCGCAGATTCCCGAGGTGTGGCTGGTGGACGAGTTCGGTTTCGACTCGCCCGACGAGGTGCGCGCCGCGTACCGCACCCAGCTGACCGAGCGACTGGCCGGTCCGCGGGACTGGCTGCCGGAGGTGCCCGCATGACCGAGCCGCTGTCGGCCGCGCTGCCGGCCGTCGTCGAGCTGTACGACTACGAGTACGCCGTGATCCGGGCGGTGCCGCGGGTCGAGCGGGGCGAGTGCGTCAACGTCGGGGTGCTGCTGTACTGCCGGCAGAGCGCGCACCTGGCGGCGCGCACCCATCTGGACCAGGCCCGGCTGCTGGCGCTGGACCCGGTGGCGGACGTGCAGGGGGTGCGCCGGGCGCTGCAGGGGATCGAGGCGGTCTGCCTGGGCGGTCCGCACGCCGGTCCGGCGGCCGCGGACAGCCCCGGGCAGCGGTTCCGCTGGCTGACCGCGCCGCGCAGCGCGATCATCCAGCCGGGTCCGGTGCACACCGGGCTGACCGCGGACCCGGACACCGAGCTGCGGCGGTTGTTCGACCAGCTGGTGCTCTGACCGCGGACGTGCTCCGGGCGGAAGTGTGAGGTGGCTCGCGGACGGTTGCCGTGGTCAAAGCTTGAGTTACTGAAGCACTCGGTCGTACGCTGGCCCCATGGGTTCGACCTCGACGACGACCGTACCGACCAACGCCGAGCTGATGGAGGCGTTGGCCGCCGTCGGCGCCGCGTACTTCCAGGACTTCGCGGCGGCCGCGGCCCGGCACGGGCTGTCCTCCTCGCAGGCCAAGGCGCTGGGTGCGGTGCAGGAGCCGGTGCCGATGCGGGCGCTGGCCGGGCGGCTGGGCTGCGACGCGTCGAACGTGACCGGGATCGTGGACCGGCTGGAGTCGCTGGGCCTGGCCAACCGGGAGGCGGCCGCCGGTGACCGCCGGGTGAAGATCGTGGTGATCACGGCCGAGGGCCGGGAGATCCTGGGCCGCATCCGCAGCGAGATGGCCCGTACCCACCAGGCCTTCGAGGCGATGACCGACGAGCAGCGGATCGCCCTGCACTCGATCTGCGGGCAGGTCCTGCCGGTGCTGGCCGGCCGGACGGGCGGCGCGCAGCAGTAGGCCCTGGCGGGCCGCCCGTTCGCCCGTGCTCGGAGTGCCCCGGCCTCAGAGTGCCCCGGCGAGTTCCGGTGGCAGCGGCCGGTGGTGCAGCAGGGTGAGCGTGCGGGTGGCGCGGGTGAGCGCGACGTACAGGTCCCGCGGGGCGAGCGCGGCCGGCTCGACCACCACGACGTTGTCGAACTCCAGGCCCTTGGCCGCCGCGACCGTCAGCGCGCCCAGTTCCGGTGCCGTGCCGTCCGCCGCGATGACGCCCAAGGTGCCGACGGGCGTGGGCAGTTCGGCCAGCGCGGCGGCGAAGTCGCGGTCCGGGACGGGGATGGCGCGGGGCCGCTCGGTGCCCGGGCGGACGGACTCGGGGGGCTGCTGCCCGGGGGCGGCCGTGCGCAGCACGGCGGTGGCGAGGGCCATGATCGGCGCCGGCGTCCGGTAGTTCACGGTGAGCCGCTCCTCGCGCCAGCGGCCGGGCAGGTGCGGGTCGAGCATCTGGGCCCAACTGCGGGCGCCGGCGGGCGATCCGGTCTGGGCGAGGTCGCCGACGATGGTGAGCGAGTTGGTCGGGATGCGTCGCAGGACGGTGCGCCAGGCCATCGCGGAGAGCTCCTGCGCCTCGTCCACCACGACGTGGCCGTACGCCCAGGTGCGGTCGGCGCCGGCGCGTTCGGCGGTGGAGCGGTACGGGCCGTCCTCCTGGAACCGGTCGGCCAGGGCGGCGGCGTCCAGCAGGGCGTCGTCGGTCTGCCCGGTGATGGTCAACACGCCCTGCGCGAAGGCGATTTCTTTCGGGTCCCGGGCCTCGGTGCGGTCCGCCGGGCGGAGTTCACCGAGGAGTTCGGCGGCCTCGTCCAGCAGCGGGACGTCCTCGACCGTCCAGGGCGATCCGGGCGGGCGGAGCAGGGCGGCCGCGTGCTCGGGGGCGATCTCGGTGAGCAACTCCCGGTCGGTGAGCAGCCGTTCGACGAGTTGCTGCGGGGTGAGCGCGGGCCAGAGCGGGTCGAGCGCGGCGCGGACGTCCTTCCGGGCCCACAGCTCGCGGGGTGCGTAGTGCGCCTCCTCCTCGTCGTACGGGCGGCCGAGGGAGAGCGCCTGGGCGATGGCCAGGGCGTCCAGCAGGGTGCGCAGGTAGTGGGTGCGGGCCCGGTTGTGCGGCGCCCGTAGGCCGCGGGCGGCGTCCCGGGCCTGGGCGCAGGCACGGGCGGAGAGGCGCAGCCCCTCGCCCAGGTCGATGCCCTCGGTGGGCGCCGACTGGTGGGCGGCGACGGCCAGTTGGAGCACCTCTGCCATCCACGGGCCGCCCTTGGCGACGGCCGTGGCGGGGGTGTCGCGGTGGGTCGCGGTGACGTCGGGGAAGAGCTCGCCGACCGTGCGCAGCACCACTTCGGTCTCGCCGAGGGCGGGCAGCACCTCCTCGATGTAGCGCAGGAAGCCCGCGGTGGGGCCGATGACCAGCACGCCGCGGCGCTCCAGCGCGGCGCGGTGGGTGAACAGCAGGTAGGCGGCGCGGTGCAGGGCGGCGAGGGTCTTGCCCGTCCCGGGCCCGCCCTGGACGACCAGGGCGCCGGGCAACGGGGAGCGGATCACCCGGTCCTGCTCGACCTGGATGGTGGCGACGGCGGTGCCCATCCGGCCGGTGCGCTCGCGGGCGAGCGCGGCGAGCAGGGCGGCCTCGCCGACCAGGGCGCGGCGGTCGGACTCGTCCAGCCCGGCGAGGTCGAGCGCCTCGTCGTCCAGGCCGGTGACGGTGCGGCCCTCGGTGTGCAGGTGGCGGCGGCGCACCACGGCGCCCGGGGCGGCGGGGGTCGCGGTGTAGAACGGGCGGGCGGCGGGGGCGCGCCAGTCGAGCAGCAGCGGTTCGTACGCCTCGTCGGTCAGGCCGGTGCGGCCGATGTAGTGGACGGTGCCGTCGCGTTCGTCGAGGCGGCCGAAGCAGAGGCCGCGTTCCACCGCGTCGAGCCGGGCGGCGTGGCGCTCGGCCTCGCGGGCGCGGACCTCGCGCTCCAGCCGGGCCTGGTGCGTGCCGCCCGCCGCCGCGCCGACGTGGGCGCCGTCGCTGGTGCGGCGGGCCCGCTCCCGGGCGGCGTCCAGGTGGGTGTAGAGCCGGTCGAGGTGGGCCTGTTCGGTGCGCAGCGCTTCGGCGAGTGGGGCTTCCGCTGGTGTTCCGTTCATCGGTGTGGTATCCTTGCGGTGAGAAGTTTGCGGGGCGCATTCCGATGGGCGTTGAACCGGCCCAGCGTACCCCATCCGCCGACGTTCGGCGTGACCTCGGCTGTTAGGCTTGCGAAGCGTGAGCGCGAAGCCCCAGATCCCCAATGTCCTGGCCTCCCGGTACGCCTCGGCGACCCTGGCCCAGCTGTGGTCCCCCGAGCACAAGGTGGTCCTCGAGCGCCACCTGTGGCTCGCCGTCCTGAAGGCCCAGCAGGACCTCGGTGTCGAGGTGCCGGCCGACGCCGTCGCCGACTACGAGCGGGTGATCGACCAGGTCGACCTCGGCTCGATCGCCGCCCGTGAGCGGATCACCCGCCACGACGTGAAGGCCCGGATCGAGGAGTTCAGCGAGCTCGCCGGCCACGAGCAGATCCACAAGGGCATGACCTCCCGGGATCTGACCGAGAACGTCGAGCAGCTGCAGATCCGCCAGTCCCTGGAGCACGTCCGGGACCGCACGGTCGCCGTCCTGGTGCGCCTGGCCGGCCTGGCCGCCCAGCACTCCGAGCTGGTCATGGCCGGCCGCTCGCACAACGTGGCCGCGCAGGCCACCACCCTGGGCAAGCGCTTCGCGTCGATCACGGACGAGCTGCTGGTCGCCTTCCGCCGCCTGGAGGAGCTGATCGCCCGCTACCCGCTGCGCGGGATCAAGGGCCCGGTCGGCACCGCCCAGGACATGCTGGACCTGCTGGGTGGGGACACCGACAAGCTGGCCGAGCTGGAGCGCCGGGTCGCCGCGCACCTCGGCTTCGACAACGTGCTGACCAGCGTCGGCCAGGTCTACCCCCGCTCGCTGGACTTCGAGGTGCTCACCGCCCTCGTACAGCTGGCCGCCGCGCCGTCCAGCCTGGCCAAGACCATCCGCCTGATGGCCGGCCACGAGCTGGTCACGGAGGGCTTCAAGGAGGGCCAGGTCGGCTCCTCCGCGATGCCGCACAAGATGAACACCCGCTCCTGCGAGCGCGTCAACGGACTGGCCGTCATCCTGCGCGGCTACGCCTCGATGACCGGCGAGCTGGCCGGCGACCAGTGGAACGAGGGCGACGTCTCCTGCTCGGTGGTGCGCCGGGTCGCGCTGCCGGACGCCTTCTTCGCCTTCGACGGCCTGCTGGAGACCTTCCTGACCGTCCTGGACGAGTTCGGCGCCTTCCCGGCCGTGATCGAGGCCGAGCTGGACCGTTACCTGCCGTTCCTGGCCACCACCAAGGTGCTGATGGGTGCGGTGCGCGCGGGGGTCGGCCGGGAGACCGGCCACGAGGTGATCAAGGAGCACGCCGTCGCCTCCGCGCTGGCGATGCGCGCGGGCGGCCGGGAGAACGAGCTGCTGGACCGCCTCGCCGCCGACGAGCGGATCCCGCTGGACCGGGCCGCGCTGGACGCGCTGCTGGCCGACAAGCTGTCCTTCACCGGGGCGGCCGGGGCCCAGGTCGCCGAGATCGTCCGCCAGGTGGAGGACGTCGCGGCGGCCTACCCGGAGGCGGCCAAGTACGCGCCGGGCGCCATCCTCTAAACAGGAGCAGTCTCTGACGCGGCCTCAGATTTCCGACGAGGGCCCTGCCGCCGTTCCGGTGGCGGGGCCCTCGGGCGTCCGGGAGTGGCCGGGGTCGAGCGGCGGGGTGGTGGTGGCGCAGGACCAGTCGCAGTTCGGCTCGGCCACCGGTTGTTCCTCGGGGGCGAGCACGTTGCCCCGGACGGTGACGAAGGCGATCAGTCCGCCACCGGCCAGCAGGCCCGCGCAGATCAGCATCGCGGTGTGGAAGGCGGAGTCCACCGAGGACGGCACCCGGTAGGCGTTGCCGCTCAGTCCGGCCATCGCCGGGAGGGCGGCGACCGCGAGCAGGCCGGCCGCCCGGGCGGCGGCGTTGTTGACGCCGCTGGCGATGCCCGCGTGCCGCACCTCGACGGCGGCCAGCACGGTGGCGGTCAGCGGCGCGACCAGCAGCGTCATCCCGCAGCCCATCACCGCGACCGCGGGCAGCACGTCCACCCAGTAGGAGGAGCCGGGGCCGGTGCGCAGCATCAGCAGCACCCCGGCGGCGCACAGCAGCGGTCCGACGGTGAGCGGGATGCGCGGGCCGATCCGCTTGCCGAGGCGCCCGGCGCGCGCGGACAGGGTCAGCATCAACAGCGTGATCGGCACCAGGGCGAAGCCGGAGACCAGCGGCGAGAAGCCGGAGACGATCTGCAGCTGCACCACCAGCAGGAAGAACACCCCGCTGAACGCCGCGTACACGCACAGGGTGACCAGGTTCACGGCGGTGAACAGCCGGGAGGAGAACAGCCCGAGCGGCAGCATCGGATCGGGCGCCCGCCGTTCGACGGCCACGAAGGCGGCGGCGAGCAGCAGGCCGAGCGCGCCGCTGACCCAGACACCGGGGGACAGGCCCTCCCCGGCGGCGGTGAGCGCGTAGGTGATCGCGCCGAGGGCGAGCGCGGCGAGCAGGGCGCCGGGCACGTCGAAGCGGCCGGTGGCGGACTCGTCCCGGCTCTCCGGGACGTACCGGGAGGTGACCGCGATCACGGCGGCGGCCAGCGGCAGGTTCAGCAGGAAGATCCAGCGCCAGCCGGGCCCGTCCACCAGCCAGCCGCCGAGGAAGGGGCCGACGGCCGCCGACACCCCGCCCAGGCCGGACCACAGGCCCACCGCCGCCGAGCGGTCGTCCGGGTGGAAGACGGCCTGGAGCATGGCGAGCGAGCCCGGGGTGAGCAGCGCGCCGCCGATGCCCTGGACGGCGCGGGCGGCGATCAGCACGTGGATGGTCGGGGCGGCGGCGCAGGCCGCCGAGGCGGCGGCGAACCAGACCACGCCGATCAGGAAGACCCGGCGCCGCCCGTAGCGGTCGCCGAGCGCCCCGCCGAGCAGGATCAGGCCCGCGAGGGTGAGCAGATAGGCGTTCAGGGTCCATTGCAGGGAGGCGAGGGAGGCGCCGAGGTCGGTGCCGATCCGGGGCAGGGCGACGTTCACCACGGTGCCGTCGAGCATCGCCATGCTGGAGCCGAGCACCGTCGCGAGCAGTACCCAGCGTCCCTGCGCGGTGCCCAGGCGCAGGGAGCCGGCTTCAGAGGTGGCCACGAGCCCGATCCTGCGCCCGTTGCGGCATACGTGACAAGGGTCACCGGACGGTGTGTCGACCGGTGGCGGGGAGTGCACGGACGGTCGCGCAGTGGGGTCGGGATCGGCGCAGGGTCGTGGATCAGTGGCACCGGGTGAATGGATTGTGCACGTACGGTGTAGCGGATCATTCGGACGGTCACCGGGTTCCGGGGATCGGCCGCCGGTTCGAGAGATCGACATTGCTTCACCCGAACGGATGAGTTTTAGTTCAGCGACCGCCCGGCCAGTCCGGACGGACCCGCCGGGTGGAACGCCGAGTCCTGCCGCTGCCCGGTGGTTCGAACTGAGCTCTGTACGGCAGGAGCGGGGGACCCACAGGTAAGTCGCCGGACCGGAGTTCGCGCTTTCAGCGCGGACGTCCAGGACCGGCTCGGGGTGAAGCCGCGCATGCGGCCGGGCAACTCCAGCCCGAACCCGACAGCTCACCTCGCAGGCGTCGGAGAGGAAATCCCATGCCTGCACAGGCTCGCCGTTTCGTCCTGCCCCGTGTCGCCGTGCCCCGTGCCGCCCGCATCGGCCTCGCCACCGCCGTGGCCGGTGCCTCCTTCGTCCTGCCGCTGGTGACCGCGATGAGCGGGCAGGCCACGGCCGCTCCGGCCGTCCAGGTCGTCGCCGCCGCGCCGGTCGCCCAGGTCGTCGCCGCCGCTCCCGCGGCCGCTCCGGCCGCCGTCACCGCCGGCTTCGTCGCCCCGCTGGCCAAGCCGGTGCTGGGCGAGGCCTACGGCGTGGCCGGCACGATGTGGGCCTCCGGCCACCACACCGGCCAGGACTTCGTCTGCTCCACCGGCACCCCGGTGCGCGCGGTCGCCAACGGCGTCGTGGTGCAGGCCGGCAACGGCGGCGCCTACGGCAACCAGGTCGAGATCAAGCTCGCCGACGGCAAGTACGCGCAGTACGCGCACCTGTCCGTGATCCGCGTGAAGGTCGGTCAGGCCGTCACCGTCGGCCAGCAGCTCGGCCTCTCCGGCGCCACCGGCAACGTGACCGGCCCGCACCTGCACTTCGAGATCCGCACCGGTCCGAACTACGGCTCGGACATCAACCCGGTCACCTACCTGCGGGCGCACGGCGTCGCGCTCTGACCCCACCGGGTTCCAGGGACCACCGCTGCCGCGGGGCGAATCGATCCTCCGGGATGGTCATGTCGGGTGACCGCTCGACCGGGTGATCGCCGCGGCGGTGGACATGGGCGCGGGACACGCCCACGGCCGGCCCGGCTGCACGGGACACCTCCCTCGTGCAGCCGGGCCGGCCACTGCCGTCTTCCGGCGCCTTCCCCTGGCGACCGTGGTGCTCACGGTGTCCTCGCTCGGGTACGTGGCGATGAACCGGCACGTCACGGCGGCCGGGGCGTTCTACGGGTACGTCTCACACGGGCTGGGCCGGGTGGTCGGGATGGCGCCGGTGGGCCGTGCTGGGCGGCGGTGAGCAGCTCGTGCATCCGGTGGCCGAAGTCCTCGGTGTCGCAGGCGGGTTCGGGGAAGACCAGGCGGACGTCGCGGTGGCTGTGCGGGTGGTCCAGACGCAACACCACGCCGTGGCGGTTCAGGGCGAGCGGGCGGACGTCCGGGTGGTGGGTGAGCAGGGCCGGGTCGAGCAGGCCGGTGAGCAGGCCGAGGGCGTCGGCGTGGCCGTCGGCCAGGTGGGGTGAGCAGCGCGGCCTCGTGGCGGGCCAGCGGGTCGGGGGTGGCGCGGGCGAGGTCGGCGGGGGCGGTGACCACCAAGGCGGCGTCCTTGACCACCACGGTGGCGGGGGAGGGGAAACGGCGGCGCAGCGCGGCGGGCTCGTCGGTGCCGAGCAGCAGCAGATCGGCGGCGTCCAGCAGCGACGGCAGCACGGCCGGGTCGCGTTCCTGCCAGAGCGCGGGGCGCCAGTTGAGGTCGAAGCTGACCAGCCGACCCGGGCGGCGGTCGGCCAGCAGGGCACGCAGCAGGGCCAGGCAGCCGTCGGAGAGCGCGGCGGTGATGCCGGACAGGTGCAGCAGGCGGGCGCCGGCCAGCAGCGCGGCGGCGGCCGGATCGGTGAGCAGGGCGGGGGAGAGCGCGGCGGCCGCGGAGCCGCGCCGGTGGTAGTGCAGCCGGCTGCGGCCGGGACCCAGGTCGTCTCCACGGCCTCCAGCGGGCCCGGGCGGTCGGGCAGCAGGACGGCCATCGACTCGCCCACGCACACGGCCGTCGGGGGAGGGCCGGGGCGATCGCGCTCCCGGGTGTCCTGTCGCGGCGTCTGCCGGCCTCCTCGTCCGCGTTCCGTGGGGTGCGGCCGTTCCGTGGGTGCGGCCGTTCGCTGGCGTGCGGTCCGACTCGGTTCGACCGTCCATGGGGTCCGTTGACCGTGATCCGGCGCCGAAGCTAGAACCGTGCTGCCAGCATGTGCAACCCTCGTTGCGCATGTTGCAACACGGATGGAGGAAGACGGTGGAGCAGACCTTCGCGGGCGACAGTGCCTTCTCGGGCGGAAGGGTCTTCGCGAGCAGCGCGGCCGGGCCGGGGATCGCCGAGGGGGCGGTGGCGGCCCTGGCCGACGAGACCCTCGACTGGCGGTTCAAGGCCGCCCCGCCGGAGAGCTGGGGGCGCACCGTCCGGGAGTGGCTCGCCACCGGGCCCACCCTCTCCTCGCTCGGCACCCCGCTGCTCACCCTCGACGGCGCCGCGCTCGACCACAACGTCCGCACCATGGCCGACTGGTGCGCCAAGGCGGGCGTCGCCCTCGCCCCGCACGGCAAGACCACCATGGCGCCCGCGCTCTGGCAGGCCCAACTCGCCGCCGGCAGCCACGGCATCACCCTCGCCAACCTGCCGCAGGTGCGCGTCGCCCGGGCCTTCGGCGTCCAGCGGATCCTGCTCGCCAACACCCTGCTGGACCCGGCCGGACTCGCCTGGCTCGCCGCCGAGTTGACCGCCGACCCTTACTTCGCCTTCCTCTGCTGGACCGACTCCACCGAGGGCGTACGGCTGATGGACGAGGCGCTGCGCGCCGCCGGGGCCGAACGGCCGGTCGAGGTGCTGGTCGAACTCGGCGGCCCGGGCGGGCGGACCGGCGCGCGGGGCGTGGACGCGGCCGTCGAGGTCGCCGCCGCCGTGCTGCGCGCGCCGACCCTGCGGCTGGCCGGCGTCGGCGGGTACGAGGGCGCCCTCGCGCACGACGCCACGGCGGAGGGGCTGGCCACCGTGCGCGGCTACCTCAAGGCGCTCGGGGAGCTGCACGGCCGGCTCGCCGACGCCTATCCGGACGGTGTGCCACCGGTGGTGTCGGCCGGCGGCAGTGCCTACTTCGACCTGGTGGTCGAGGAGTTGGCCGCCCTGCCGGAGGCCTTCGTGGTGCTGCGCTCGGGGGCGTACATCGCCCACGACGACGGCTTCTACCGGGGCATCTCGCCGCTCGCCCGGGGTGGCGCGGACGCCCCGTTCCGCGGTGCGCTGCACGGCTGGGCCCGGGTGGCCTCCCGGCCGGAGCCGCAACTGGCGCTGCTGGACGCGGGAAAGCGCGACCTGCCCTTCGACGACGGCCTGCCCGAGCCGCAACGCGTACGCGACGGAGCCGAGTTGACGGGCACGACGGCACGGATCACGGCGCTCAACGACCAGCACGCCTTCCTCCGCGACGCAGGCGACCTCGCGCCGATCGGCGCGGTGCTGCGGCTCGGCGTCTCGCACCCGTGCACGGCCTTCGACAAGTGGACGGCGATCCCGGTGCTGGACTCCGCGGACGCCGCCGAGCCGAAGGTCACCGGGCTGGTCAGGACCTTCTTCTGATGCCGGAAGGCCGGACAGTGCGCCGGCGGGAGGCAACGCCTTCGGAGGAACCGTCTTCGAGGGGGCGACGGTGGTCGACGGGACCGGCGCCGAGCGCTACCGCGCGGACGTCCGGATCGCCGACGGGCTGATCGCCGAGATCGGCGCGGGCCTGGGCGGGCCGTCGACGGTGGACGCCGACGGGCTGGTGCTCACCCCCGGCTTCATCGACATGCACGCCCACTCCGACCTCGCCCTGCTGCTCGAGCCCGAGCACCCGGCCAAGGTCACCCAGGGCGTCACCTGCGAGGTCCTCGGCCGGGACGGCCTGTCCTACGCCCCGGTGGAGGACACCACCCTGCCCGCGCTGCGCCGCCAACTCGCGGGCTGGAACGGCGATCCGGCGGACCTCGGCTGGGACTGGCGGGACGTCGCCGGCTACCTGGACCGGATCGACCGCACCCGGCCCGCCGTCAACGCCTGCTACCTGGTCCCGCGCGGCTCGCTGCGGATGCTCGTCATGGGCTGGCAGAACCGCCCGGCCACCCCGGTCGAACTCGACCGGATGCGGCAGGTGTTGGCGCGGAGCCTGCTGCAGGGAGCGGTCGGCACGTCCAGCGGTCTCAGCTACACCCCCGGGATGTACGCGGACACCGCCGAGCTGGTCGAGCTGTGCCCGGTGGTCGCGGCCTACGGCGGCTTCCACGCACCGCACCAACGCTCCTACGGGCGCGGGGCGTTGGAGGGATACGCCGAGATGGTGGAGATCGCCCGGCGCTCCGGCTGCGCGCTGCACCTGACCCACGCCACGATGAACTTCGGCGTCAACCGGGGCCGGGCCGGCGAGCCGCTGGAGCTGGTCGACCGGGCGCTCGCGGACGGCATCGACCGGGGCACTCGCCGAGGGCGGCATCAACTTCACCGAATTCACCCACACCACACCGGAGGTGTCGGATTCATCTGGTACGGGCGGCTGAGGCCGGTTGGCGGGTCGGGGTCGGGACGGTGCTGACCGCCGAGCAGGCCGAGCGGGGGATCGACGCCGGGGCGTCCTTCCTGGTCACCCCGGGCTGCCGGCCCGAGGTCGCGCAGGCTGCGCGGACCCGCGGGGTGCCGGTGGTGCTGGGAGCCCTCACCCCGACCGAGGTGGCCCGGGCGGTCGACCTGGGCGCCGCGGCCGTCAAGATCTTCCCCGCCCGGTCGTTCGGCCCGGGTTACTTCAAGGACCTGCGCGGCCCGTACCCGGACGTGCCGCTGGTGGCCTCCGGCGGGGTGAACGCGGGCACCGCGGCCGAGTTCCTGGCGCATGGGGCGCTCGCCGTGTGCGCGGGGACGGACGTGGTGCCGCCGTCGGCGGTCGAGGCGGGGGACTGGGCGGAGATCACCCGGCGGGCCCGGGCGTTCACCCGGGCCTGCGCGGCGGGGGCGTAGCGGGTCGGGGGAGTTCGGCGCGCGGGTACGGCGGCGGTTCCGTGAAGGTGTGCGGCGGGCTGTCGGGGCGGCCGGGATTGGACGAGAATCGGTGGCACCCGGCTCAGCCCGGCTCAGCCGGCCGCTCGGCTCTCGGCCCGCACGGCCCCCGGACCCGGTAGGAGGACCCACCCCATGACCTCGACCCGCCCCGGCCCCGACTGGCTGGCCGACGCCGTCCTCTACCAGATCTACCCGCAGACCTTCGCGGACTCCGACGGCGACGGCATCGGCGACTTCGCCGGCATCGCCGAGCACCTCGATCACCTCTGCTGGCTCGGCGTGAACACGGTCTGGCTCACCCCCTGCTTCGCCTCGCCGTTCCGCGACGCCGGATACGACGTCACCGACTACCTCACCCCCGCCCCGCGCTACGGCCGCACC
Source organism: Kitasatospora sp. NPDC001683 (assembly GCF_053596495.1). NCBI lineage: Bacteria > Bacillati > Actinomycetota > Actinomycetes > Kitasatosporales > Streptomycetaceae > Kitasatospora > Kitasatospora sp. NPDC001683. The sequence continues at coordinate 71,675 of NZ_JBSFGK010000017.1, read as the reverse complement.
GAGGACCTCGTCGCGCTGGTCGAGGCCGCCCGCCGCAAGGGCATCCGGATCCTGTTGGACCTGGTCGCCGGGCACACCTCCGACCGCCACCCCTGGTTCCTGGCCGCCGCCGAGGATCCGGCCGACCACCGCTACATCTGGTCGGACCGGCAGGTGGACGGCTTCGTCGCCTCGCCCGGGAGCCGCCCGGGCTGGTACCGACCGAACTTCTTCGACTGTCAGCCCGCCCTCAACTTCGGCTATGCACGCGGCAGTTCCGAGGAGCCCTGGCGCCAGCCGGTGGACGCCGAGGGGCCGCGGGCCAACCGGGCGGCGCTGCGCGGGATCATGGCGCACTGGCTCGGCCTGGGCGTGGCCGGCTTCCGGGTGGACATGGCGTACTCCCTGGTCAAGGACGACCCGGGCCGGGTCGAGACCGCCAAACTCTGGACCGAACTGCGCGACTGGCTGGACCGCACCCACCCCGAGGCCGCGCTGTTCGCCGAGTGGGGCGAGCCCGCCGCCGCCGTCGCGGCCGGGTTCCACGCGGACTTCTTCCTGCACTTCGGCGGGGAGGACCAGGGCCTTCCGCTGCGCTCGCTCTGGAACAACGGCGCCGGAACGGTCGAGGAGTTCTGGCAGCAGGGCCCGTGCTACTTCGAGGCCGAGGGGCGCGGCACCCCGCGGACCTTCCTGGACGCCTGGCGCTGCGCCGCCGAACTCACCGAGGGCAACGGGCACATCGTCCTGCCCACCGCCAACCACGACTTCTCCCGGCTCGCCACCGGCCCGCGCTCCGGCGAGCAACTCGCCCCCGCCTTCGCCTTCCTGTTCACCTGGCCGACCCTGCCCGCCGTGTACTACGGCGACGAGATCGGGATGCGCTACCTGCCCGGGCTGCCGGACGTCGAGGGCAGCGTGCTCGGGCCGCGCTACAACCGGGCGGGCTCGCGGACCCCGATGCAGTGGACGCCGGGCCCCTCGGCCGGGTTCTCCGCCGCGCCGCCCGAGCGGCTCTACCCGCCGCTGGACCCGGACCCGCGGCGCCCGGACGTGCTCTCCCAGCGCGCCGACCCGACGTCGCTGCTGCACACCGTCCGGCGGCTGATCGCGCTGCGCCGCGCCCACCCGGGGCTGGGCGCGTCCGGCGGGGTGGAGGTGCGGCACGCCGGCTACCCGCTGGTGTACACCCGGTCCGGGCGGTACCTGGTGGCCGTGAACCCGCGTCGGGAGCCGGGGGCGGTCCGGCTGACGGGCGCCGTGGGCGCGGTGGGCGCGGTGCGGCCGCTGGAGGTGGACGGCGCGCGGCCGCTGGAGGTGCGGGGCGTCCGGATCGTGGACGGCGAACTGCGGGCGGACGGGTTCTCGTACGGGGTGTTCGAGCTGGGCTGAGCGGCCGTTCGGTGGGTGCCGGACCGGCTGGGTGGCCTGTGCTGGGCCTGATGGGGGCCGTGCCGGACCGGCCGGGGGCCGGTGCTGCACCGGATGAGGCAGGCCCCGGCTTCCGGTCGCTGTCGGATAGTTGTAAGCTACATCCATAGATGGTTGCATTTGCCACCTGAATTGGTTGCATTTGCCACCTTGATCGGAAGAGTTTGCCGGAGGACGGTACGAACGCCATGAGCACACCCCAGACCCCCGCCGCAGCGCCCACCCTGGGGCACTCGCTCAAGCACCTCGCCGTCCACCTGCTCACCCCGCTGCTGATGTGCCTCGGCATGGCCCTCGCCTACCAGGGCGCCTTCCACCAGCCGGAGCCCCACCACCTCAAGGTCGCCGTGGTCGGAGCCGGCCCCCAGGCGCACGGGCTGGCCCAGACGATCCAGGGCAAGGCCGGTGACGCGCTCGACGTCCGCACCGTCGACGACCGCGCCGCCGCCGAGCGGCTACTGCGCGACCGCGACCTGGTCGGCGCCTTCGTGTCCGACGCCAGGAACCCCGAACTGATCGTGGCCAAGGGCAACTCGGACACCTCGGTGGTGGCCGCCACGGCGGTGTTCACCAACGTCACCGACAAGCAGGGCGTCCCGCTGCACGTCACCGACCTCACCACCCTCGCCAAGGGTGACCCGACCGGTCAGGGCCTGTTCTTCCTGCTGGTCGCGCTGAGCATCGGCTCCTACGCCAGCGTCGCGGCGATCGGCGCCGCCGGTGCCGGGCTGAGCCTGTGGATCAGGGCACTGGTCGGCCTGGCGGTCTCGCTGGTGGTCAGCGTGATCGGGATCGTCACGGCCGGGCCGCTCTTCCACGTCGTCGACCACGACCAGGCCGCGATCTGGGCGCTCGGCTGGCTCTACTCCGCGGGCATCGTGCTGATCGGCATCGGCCTGCACGGCTTCCTGAAGAAGTGGACCACGCTCGCGCTGATGGTGCTTTTCGTGATGCTCAACTTCACCTCCTCCGGTGGCGTCTACCGGCCCGAGCTGCAGAACGGCTTCTTCGGAACCCTGCACGGCTTCTGGACCGGCGCCGGCTACCTGGAGGGCGCCCGCAGCATCCTGTACTTCGACGGCGGCGCCGGCCTCGGCGGGCACGTAGTGACCCTGCTGGTCTGGCTGCTCCTGGGCGGGGCGGCCCTGGTGGCGGCGGCGATGCACGAGGGCCGCGGACGCCGTCCGGTGGAGACGCCGGCGGAGGCCGAGGAGGAGATGGAGGAGGCGGTCGCGGTCTGAGGACCGTTCGACGGCGGGACCTCGGAGGCTTCACCCGGCGCGATGGGCATCGGCGCCGGGTGGGGATCGGCGGCCCGCGCCCGGCCTTGGACAAGCCGGGCGCGGGCCCGTTCGTGCAGGGTCTCGGCTGCTCAGCTGCTCGGCTGCCGCCGGGCCGGCGGCCGGGTGAAGCAGCAGTCCCCGCAGAGCCCCGCGCCCGGCCCGATCCGGTAGTAGAGGCAACAGCTCGTCCGTCGGAACGCCGCCCCGCGCGAGCCGGTGAGCAGCGTGCCGGAGCCCGTCAACGGCGGACGGTCCAGCAGCTGTGCGACCAACTCCGAGGCTGGGAGCGAGGCTTGGGAGCCCAGGACCCGGAGCACCCCGGCCAGCGCGGAGGCGGCGTTGCCGCGCAGCAGGCGCGCCGAGAGCGGTACGGCGGCGCGCACTGCTGCGGCCAGTGGCTCCAACTGGCCGATCAGGACGGCCTGGTGGAGCTGATCGACGAGCGGACCGGCGGCGGGGCGGACCGGTTCCGGTGGCGTCCAGAGATCGATCGGCCCCTGGTCCGGGATCCGTACCCAGGCGTGCTCCAAGGACGGGACCGTCCCCAGCAGGACGGCCGAGCCGACGCCCACCGACCAGAACCGGGCGGCCAGTCCGAGGTGCAGGATCGAGGCGGCGACCCGCAGTTCGGCCGTGCCCAGGCGCTGTGCCACCACCCGGACCCGGGCCGCGAGCGGGGCGTCCGGGCCGGTGCCGTAGAGCTCCGGCAGTGGGCGGAAGCCGGGCGGCGGGGTCCCGGTGGCGGAGGTGTCGAGCGCGAAGTACGGGCCGACGGCGGCGAGTCGGGCGTAGTCGGGGTGCGGGAGTTCGGGCGAGGGGGGCGGCGGTTGCTCGGGCGCGGGGTTCAACGGCCGTCCCCTGTGCGGTCGTTGGACCCCGCGCCGGCTTCGGTCGGCCCTGGTGTGGTCGGGCGGTCGAGGAGCATCGGGGCCTCCGTGGCGTCCGGGGATCGGGCGGGTGGTGACACCCCGGCCCGGTCGGACACCGGAAGTCCCTGGTCGGGCGGTGGTCAGCCGCGCACGGTGAAGTCGCCACCGGTCGTGCGGATGAACGGTACCGTGCCCTGGCAGTCCGAGACCGGTGCGCCGAAGAAGCCCCAGACCCAGCCGATCCGGTCCCCGTGCCGGCCGTCGTCCTCCACGGAGAGCGCCACCTTCTGGCCGACGACGGGTCGGCCCGGGAACCACGGCGCCTCGCCCTTGGTGACCACGCCGGTGGCGATGGCCTCCCGGCCGCCGACGGCCAGGCAGGTGATGTCCCCCTCGAAGTCGGCGACCAGCCGGCCGTCGGTGTGTACGTGGCGGACGTGGAAGTGGCCGCGGGTGGTCTCCAGGGGTTTGAGGGTGTCGGCGCGGGCGTCGATCGTGAGCTGGACCGGGTCGCCCTCGAAGGTGCTGAACCTGGAGTCGAGGACGGTGTTGCCACTTCCGTGCAGGCCCACCGACGCGTTGCCGGCGGCGACCGCTTCCGGCGAAGCGGCCGGTGCCCCCGAAACGGCCGGTGCCCCCGAAGCGGCCGGTTCACCGGCGGAGGCCGGGGCGGCGGTGGCGACCGTCGCCGCGAGGAGACAGAGCGCGGCCGCGGTGGTGGCGAGACGGCGGTTCATGCTGATTCGTCCTCCCGTGCGGGTGGTTGTTCCGACGGCATCGAGTCTGGCGCGGACGGCCCGGGCAAACCTCCCGCTGCGGAGGGGAGTTGCCTCCTCCACGGGGAGGAGCCCCGCCTCCCCCGGGAGAGCTGCCCGTAGGCTCGGCGGTGTGCGTACCGACCCGCTGACCCGCCCCGACCGGGCTCGATCCCGATCCCGGCGTTGGCCCGCCCTCGCCGCCGCCCTACTGCTGCTCGCGCCCGTCGCGCTCGCGCACCCGGGGGACCACGGCGCGGCCCTGCTGCTCGCCCTGACGGCCGCACTCGCCGCGGTGGTGGCGCTGCTGCCCTGGCCGCTCGGCCGGGTCACGCTCACCGCTGCGGCCGTCGCCGCCGCCGGAGCCTCGCTGTCGGTGGACCTGTGCTACCCGGGGCCCTACCGGCTGCCCGCGTTCTGGCTGCCGTTCGAATGGCTCGCGCTGCTCGGCGTGCTGTTCCGGGCCGTGCGCAGGCTGCCCGACCGCTGGGCCGGGCCGATCGGCGGACTGGTCGGGCTCGCCGCCGCGGTGCTGCCGCTGCGGTTCGCGCTCCGGACGCCGCACGGCGGAGCGGCCGGGCCGGTGACCGGCGTGCTGTTCTCCCTGCTGCCGGTGCTCGGGATCGCCGGGGCGAGCCTCTACCTGCGCGTCCTGGACGCCCGTCGGGAACGGGCCGTGGCCCGGGCGAGGCGCGAGCAGCGGCTCGAAGTCGCCCGGGGATTGCACTACTTCGTCGCCCACGAGATCACCGGCATCGTGCTGGAGGCCCAGGCCGGTCAACTCCCGGGCCAGGAAGCGGAGGAGACCACGGCACTGCTGCGCCGGCTGGAGGAGGCGGGGCTGCGCGCCCTCGACTCGATGGACGAGATGGTCGGCGCCCTGCGCGAGCAGCAGGAGGCGGCCGGAACCACCCGCCGCCTCGGCCTGGCCGACCTGCCGGACCTGGTGACCCGCTTCGCCGCGATGGGCGGCCCGCGGGCCACCGTCGACCTCGCCCCGGAGGCCGTCGAACTGCTCGGCGCCGAGGCCCAAACCACCGCGTACGCCGTCGTCCTGGAGGCCCTGACGAACGTCCGTCGCCATGCCCCGCAGGCCACCGCGGTGACGGTCCGGGTGGCCCCCGAGCCGGACGGCCGCGCGGTGCGGGTGACCGTCGGCGACAACGGCGGACCGGCCACCCGCGGGCCCCGGCTGCGCCGCCGCCCAGGCGCGGGCGGTACCGGTCTGGCCGGCCTGGCGGCCCGGGCCACCGCCCACGGCGGCACCTTGACCTCGGGCCCGCTCGGTCCGTCCGGCTGGCAGGTGTGCTGCACCCTGCCGGGACGGGAGGGCCCGTCCGGCGACGACCCGCACCCCGGGCTTTCGCCGGGACGGTCGGAGCGCTAGGTTGAACGCGTTCAAGTCGTTGAACGCGTTCAAATCCTGCTCGGGGGGAATCGGATGAGCGAGTCACTGCCGGCTCGGCCCGGCTATGCGGTCGAGGCCGAGGCCGTCAGGCGGTCGGATGCACCGCGTGCCGAGCCCGTGCGGGGCCCGGTCAGGCCCAGCGGACGGGTGCTCGTCGCGCTGGCCGGTGTCGCGTGGCTGCCGTGGGCCGTTGCCGGACGGGGGGAGACCGGGTGGTACTGGGTGCTGGTCGGCGGGTTCTTCGGGCTGACCGTGCTGCCCCTGGCCGTACCGCGCGAGCCGGTGTTCCGACGCGCCTGCCTGACCGTCGGCTGGCTGCAGTTCGGGATCGAGGCCGTGTTCTCGATTCCGTACGTCCTGATCCCGCTGCCGGTGTTCGTCTTCGCCCTCCCGTCCGGCGTCATGCTGCTGCTCACGGGCCGGCGGAACCGCGGCTGGGTGGGGACGGTGACTGCCGCACTGCTCGTGGCGGGCCCCATCGGACTCCTCGCCGATGGCGGGTGGACGCGCATCTAGGGGCGCCCCCGGGGGCGCGCGTCGGCGCCACCGGGCGCGGGCGTGGCTCAGCGCCCCGGCCGGTGCCGCGGGCGCCGCGCGGGCGGGTGGGGGTGACGCGGTCGACCGGGACGAGGCCGCCGTGCGGGCCGCAGACGGCGGGAACTTTCCCGCGCGCCGGGTGGTGCGGGAGACTGCCCGGCGTGACGAGTGCGAACGGTGGGTGTCCGCGGGTGATCCGGGTGTTGATCGCGGACGACCAGGAGGCCGTGCGGCGCGGCGTGCGGCGGATCCTCGAGGCGCAGCCGGACATCGAGGTGGTGGGCGAGGCCGTCGACGGGCTGGCCGCACTGGAGCTGGCGGCCGAACTGCGGCCCGACGTCGCGCTGGTGGACATCCGGATGCCGAGGTTGGACGGGCTGGAGGTGACCAGACGGCTGTCCGGCTCGGTGCGGGTGGTGGTGCTGACCACCTTCGATCTGGACGAGTACGTCTATCCGGCGCTGCGGCACGGCGCGTCCGGGTTCCTGCTGAAGCGTTCCGGCCCGTCGCTGCTGGTCGAGGCGGTGCGGGCGGCGGCGGACGGTGAGAGCCTGATCAGTCCGTCGGTCACGGTGCGGCTGCTGAAGCACGTGACCGCGCCGCGCCGGCCGGCGCGCCCGGCGGTGCCGGTGGTGCCGCTGACCGAGCGGGAGGTGGAGATCGCCGGGCACGTCGCGGCGGGCCGGACCAATGCCGACATCGCTGCCGAACTGTTCATCTCCGCGGGGACGGTGAAGACCCACGTGGCCAGCATCCAGCGCAAGCTGGGCGTGTCGAACCGGGTCGGGATCGCCGTGCACGCCTGGGAGATGGGCTACCCGGTGCCGCAGTAGCGCTTCGTGGCGGCCGGGGACAGTTCGTGGAAGAGCGCGTCCACGGAGCCGAGGGGATGCTCCGTGGACGCGCGGAACCTGCGAGGCGGGGGTGGCCTCCGGACATTGCGTCCTCCGGCCGGTAGTTCGATCGTCGACCGAGGTAGTTCCAGCGGCAGACCCTGATCCGTCTCGATCTGTCGCCACTGCCTCCTGCGGTCGAACTTCCTTCAGCTACCTCGCAGGTCCATTTCCCATCATGCGCCTCCTACGACGTGTGCACCAGGGGTGAACGGGCCGAATTCGGGCAATTTTCGCAAGTCGGGGCCGGACCGGGGTCGGTGGGTCCGGCCTCAGCCCTCACGGCTTCGGCCACCCGTCCACGAAGCTCAGCGTCCGGTGGTACGGCCCGTCCGGCCCGGTGCTGCGGTAGTCCTCGGTGCTGGTACCGGTACGGACGGTGCGGTCGCCGTCGTGGCGCTGGGCGGTCGGTCGCAGGGTGTGGTCGATCGTGGTGCGCTCGGTGACGTGGCCGCCGGTCGCCGTGGTGGCCTCACGGTGGTAGCCGAGGTCCATCGCGGTGTTCTGGTCGGTGTTCCCGGCCGCGTCGTGGGTCACCCTGTAGGTGACATCCAGCGGTTCGCCCTCGTGCACGGTGGTGGTGCGGTGCGGTCCGCCGCCCCAGGTGGCGGTGGTGCGGGTGAGGTCGGTGCCGTTGTGCAGCGTCACGTCGTTGCCGCTGTCGCGCAGTCGCTGGGCGGAGCTGAACGCGAGGTCGTCGCGGACCTCGGTGGTGATCCGGCCGTGCGAGGTCTGCACCCAGCCGCGGGCGAGGTCGTGCCGGGCGGCGGTGACGGCCCAGTCGCCGCTGCCGCCGCCGTGGTCGGTGAGCTCGGTGCCGACGGTCGCCTCGGGGGCGACCCGGTAGTCGGTGAGCTGCCCGGAGGTGCGGGCGGTGCCGTGGTCGACCTCGGCGAAGAGGTTGACCTGGCCGGTCCAGACGTCGTTGCTCTGCGCCTCGGTCGCGTTGATCGTGATGCCGACGCTGTGCGGGCGCCCGTCGAGCAGCAGGCCGACGTACGGGGTGAGGTCGACCCGGTAGGCGGGCAGGTCGAAGGCGAAGACGCCCGGTATCGGCCGCCACAGCAGCGGGTCCCAACCCCCGGTGTAGATCACCGGGTACGGCCAGACCGCGCCGACCACCCGGCCGTCCACGGTGAGCCGCAGCTCGCGGAACGGGCCCTTGCCGCAGGCGCCGATCGACGGGTTGGCGGCGACGAAGGCGTCCGGTGCGGAGGCGTACGCGAACTCCTCGCAGGCGCCGCCGCCGCGGGCGTAGACCTCGGCGGTCAGGCGCTCCAGGTTCTGCGGGAAGGTGAGGTCCTTCGCGGTGGCCGGGGCGGCCTGGGTGAGGGCGAACGGGCCGGTGGTGAGGACCTGGTCGGCGCCGTGGGCGGTCGGCCAGCGGTCGTTCGCGGTGTAGAAGGTCAGGCTCGCCGAGATCTTGTAGACGCCGGTGTAGGTGGCGTCGGTGACGTTGGCGAGGTCGAAGGAGAACGGCAGCGGTCCGGCGGTGAACAGCGGGGCGTAGCGGGTGAGATCGCGCTCGACGTTCCACCGGATGCCGTCCCTGGACGGTTCCGGGGTGGAGGACAGCAGCACCTGGACGCCGCCGATGCGGACGCTGAAGATCCGGTCGAACTGCCGTCCGGCGACCTGCCCGTGGAGGTCCAGGACCACGGCGGACCAGGGGCCGGCGCAGTCGGCGGGCGGGGTGAGGGTGGCGGTGTACGGGGTGTCGGGCGGGTTGCCGTAGCCGTTGCGGAACTCGCGGTCGTGCATCACGTCGACGGTGCAGGAGCGGGTGTCGGGGCGGGTGAGCGGCTTGGTGGCGGTGATCGGGTCGTGGTAGCCGCTGCCGAAGTCGGCGTGGGCGGGCGCGGCGGCGGTGAGGGTGCCGGCCAGGGTGAGGGCGGCGGCGCCGATCAGTCCGGCGGCGCGGCGGAGCAGGGGCGTTCGGGACTCGGTTCGGCGGAGCAGGGAGCGCAGGGCCAAGGTGGATCCCCGGGGTCGGGCGGCCCGTCGGCGCGCGACGGGTCGGGTGGGTGATCCGGGCATCCTTCCGGCGGTGGCATGTGAGCGTCAAGGGTCGCTGCCGGAGGGCGGCGGCTTTCACAACTCCGGTGGTTCCGGCGGGAACTGTGGCTCGCTCGGGTCCTGCGGGGTCCCGTGGTGCCCTACCACTCCTCCAGCGCCGCCGCCTCCTGACGGATCAGGTTGCGCAGCGTCGCCAGCGGCGGCCGGCGGTCGTCCGTGCGCCACTGCATCTCCAGCGGCAGGGTGGCCCGCCCCTCCAGCCGTACGGTGGCCACGTCCTCGGTGAGGTGGCCGGTCATCGAGCCGGGCACCAGCGAGAAGGCGCGGTTGCGGGCGAGCAGGTAGAGCCGGGAGCCGACGATCCGCGGCGGGCTGACCAGCACGGGCGGGTCGACACCGTGCTCCGCACACAAACCGAGCACGTGGTCGTAGTACCGGGGGTGCTGCTCGCGCGGCCACAACAGCAGTGGCAGGTCGCGCAGTTCGGTCAGCCGCAGGCTCGCCCGCCGGGCCAGCGGGTGGTCCCGGCCGAGGGCGACCCGGACCGGCTCGTCGGCGATCCGTTCCAGCCGGTAGCCGGGTACGTCCTCCAGGAAGCGGCCGAGGCCGATGTCGGCGAGCTCGCCGGCCAGTGTCGCGGAGACCTGCCCGGTGTCGACGGCGAGTTCGGCGGTGTCGAGCGCGGGCAGCTCCTGCTCGGCGCGGCTGACCACGGCGGGCAGCAGCCGGTTCACCACGCTCGGCGAGGCGACGATCCGGGCCGTCCCCAGCCGGGACTCCTCGTGCAGCCGGACCCGGGTCAGCAGTGCCCCCGCCTGCTCGAGCAGGCGCGCGCTCTCGGCCGCCATCACCTCGCCGGCCTCGGTCAGCGCGACCGAGCGGCGGCTGCGGTCGAACAGCTCGACGCCGACGGTCCGCTCCAGCCGGGCGACCTCCTGGCTGACCGTCGGCTGCGAGATGTGCAGCCGTTCGGCGGCCCGGCCGAAGTGCAGCGTCTCGGCGACGGTGAGGAAGACCTCCAGCTGACGCAAGGTGAAGCCCATGCCGATCATCCTAGTGCGAACCGATAGGTGATCACCTATCAGAAACCCCAGGACTCATTCTGGTTTCCGATCCGAACCGTCCCTACGCTGATCGTCACGTTGCCCCGTCGCAGTGGCATCTCACAGGGAGCTCGCATCATGACCGGACTGTCCGCCAGCACTGCCAGCACTGCCAGCACTGTCAGCACCGCCGGTATCGCCGGTACCGGCGCTCCCGCCATCCGGATCTCCGAGGAGGTCGCGCGGGCCGTCGCCGACGGTCGTCCGGTGGTCGCCCTGGAGTCGACGATCTTCACCCACGGCCTGCCGCGGCCCCGCAACCTGGCCGTCGCGCTGGAGGCCGAGCAGCAGCTGCGCGAGGCGGGCGTCGTCCCGGCGACCATCGGCGTGCACGCGGGCGTCCCCACGGTCGGTCTGAGCACCGAGCAGATCACCGAACTGGCCGCCACCGACGGCCTGGACAAGGTCAGCCTGCGCGACCTGCCCGTGGTCGCCGCGCTCGGCCGCCACGGCGGCACCACCGTCGCCGCCACCGCCTTCCTCGCCCACCGCGCGGGCGTGCGGGTCTTCTCCACCGGCGGCCTCGGCGGCGTCCACTTCGGCGCCTCGGAGAGCTTCGACGAGTCCGCCGACATGACCACCCTGGCCGCCACCCCGGTCACCGTGATCAGCGCCGGCGTGAAGTCCATCCTCGACATCCGGGCCACCCTGGAGCGCTTCGAGACCCTCAACATCCCGGTCATCGGCTACCGCACCACCAAGTACCCCGGCTTCTACGTCACCGACTCCGGCCACGAGATCAACTTCGCCGTCCAGTCGCCCGAGGAGGCCGCCAGGGTCATCGACGCCCGCGACCGGCTCGACCTGCCGCAGGCCGTCCTGATCGCCAACCCGGTCGACCCGGCCAAGCAGCTGCCGCCGCAGGAGCTGGACGGCATCCTGGCCCGCGCCCGTGCCGAGGCCGAGCGCCGGGGCATCACCGGCAACGCCTCCACCCCCTTCCTGCTCGACCACATCCAGCGCGACACCGGCGGGCGCAGCCTGGAGGTCAACGTTGAGGTCTACCGCGGCAACGTCCGCCTCGGCGGCGAGATCGCCACCGCGCTGGCCGCCCGGGCCGGTGGGTCCGCCGCCGCGTCCACCGGAGCCTGAGCCGTGCTCGGGGTGCTCGGCGACCTCGTCGAGGACATCGTGGTCTGGGTCGACGGCCCGCTGCGCCACGGCACCGATTCCGGTGCCCAGGTGTTCCGGCGGCGCGGCGGCAGCGCGGCGAACGTCGCCCGTTTCGCCGCCGGGCAGTGCCCGGTCCGCTTCCTCGGCTGCGTCGGCGCGGACGCCGTCGGGGACGGCATCGTCGCCGAACTCGGCGGCCACGGCGTGGACGTACGGGTGCAGCGGCACGGTCAGACCGGCAGCATCGTGGTGCTGATCGACCAGGACGGCGAGCGCACCATGCTGCCCGACCGAGGTGCCGCCAAGCTCCTGGAACGCGTCCCGGACGAATGGCTGACCGGCCTGACCCACCTGCACGTGCCCGGCTACTCCTTCGACGGCGAGCCGGTCGGCCGGACGGCGGTCGACGCGCTCGCCCGGGTCCGGCTGGCGGGCGGCAGCACCTCGGTGGACGCCTCCTCCACCGGCATGCTGGAGCAGTTCGGACGGGAGCGGTTTCTCGCCTTGCTGGCCGAGTTGGCGCCCACCTTCGTGTTCGCCAACCGCTCCGAGTCCGCCTTCCTGGGGCTGCTGGTGGACGGCCTGCCGGGGCCGGAGCGCGCCCGGCTGGCGGCCACCACGGTGGTCACCAAGTCGGGTGCCGAGGCGACCACCGTCGACGTGCCGGACGAGGGGCTGTTCACCGTACCGGTGCCGCCGGTCGCCGAGGTGCGCGACCTCACCGGGGCCGGGGACGCCTTCGCGGCGGGCTTCCTGGCGGGGTTCCTGGACACCGGGGAGCTGCGGCTGGCGGCCGGGCTCGGGCACCGCAGCGCGGCCCGGGTGCTGGGCTCGCCGGGGGCTTCGCTCGGCGGGTGCTAGCGGGCGTACTACGGACGTAGTACTACGTCCGTAGTACTGCTTCTGTAGTGCTAGATCTGTAGTGCGTCCTTACGGAGGAAGCGCTTCAGCTTCTGCCACGTCCAGGCGTTGATCACGTCCTCGGTGGTGAGCCAGCCGCGCTGCGCCGTACCGATGCCGAAGCGCGGGTAGGCGAGGTGGCCGGTGGCGTGCGCGTCGCTGTCGATCGAGAAGCGCACGCCGTGGCGCTTGGCCCGCAGGATGTCCTCGTCGCGCAGGTCGAGCCGCTGCGGGGAGCTGTTGATCTCGATCGCGGTGCCGGTGCGGGCGGCGGCCTCGAACACCGCGTCCAGGTCGACGTCGATCGGCCCGCGCAGGCCGATCCGTCGGGTGGTGAGGTGGCCGATGATGTGGACGTACGGGTTCTCGCAGGCGCGGATCAACCGCCGGGTCTGAGCGGCCCGGTCGAGGTTGAAGTGCGAGTGCACGGAGGCCACGCAGACGTCGAAGCCGGCCAGGAACTCGGGCGGCCAGTCCACACCGCCGTCCGGGCCGATGTTCAGCTCGGTGCCGTGCAGCAGGCGCAGCTTCCTGTGGCGGTCCGCGAGTCCGCGCAGCTCCTCGCGCTGGGCGAGCATCTTCTCGGCGGTCATCCGCTGCATCACCAGGTCCGGTGCGTGGTCGGTGACGGCGTAGTAGGAGTAGCCGCGGGCAGCGGCCGTGTCGATCATCTCGGTGAGGGTGGCCAGGCCGTCGGTCAGGTCGGTGTGGGTGTGCAGGTCGCCGCGCAGGTCCGACTCCTCGATGAGGTCCGGGAGTTCACCGTTCAGCGCGGCCTCGATCTCGCCGCGGTCCTCGCGCAGCGTCGGCGGGATCCAGGGCAGGCCGAGGGCGGCGTACACCTCGTCCTCGGTCTCGGACACCACCTTGACGCCCTCCGTCCGGGCGTCTGCTCCGCCGTCCTTCTTCGCTCCCGTCGTGCCCGTCGTGCCCGCCGCGCTCTTCGCTTCTTTCGCGGCCTTCGTGCCCTTCGCGGCCTTCTTGGCGGTGCCGTCGACCTCGAACAGGCCGTACTCGGACAGCTTCAGTCCGGCCCGCACCGCCATCGTGCGGAGCTTGATGTTGTGCGCCTTCGACCCGGTGAAGTAGACCAGCGCGGCGCCCCAGTCCTCCTCGGGGACGACCCGCAGGTCCACCTGGATCCCCTGGGTGGTGCGGACCGAGGTCTTGGTCGGCCCGCTGCCGATCACCTCGGCCACGTAAGGGAGTTCGGTGAGCGCGGCCATCAGCGGAGCGGAGTCGTCGGCGGTCGCCAGCACGTCGATGTCGCCCACCGTCTCGCGCATCCGGCGCAGCGAGCCCGCGTACGCGCAGCGGGTGCAGCCGGGGACGGCGGAGAGCGCCGCGACCAGTTGCTCGGCCAGCTCGGTGGCGACGTCGAGCAGGGTCCGTCCGCCGGACTGCCGCATCAGCTCGATGCCGTGCAGGATCTTCTCGCCGCTGCGCTCGCCGAGGCCGGCCACGCCGGACAGCCTGTCGGCGCGGATCGCCCCGGCGAGTTCGTCCACGGACGCGATGCCGAGGTCGCGGTAGAGGGCGAGGGCGCGCTTGGGGCCGACGCTGGGAACGGCCATCATCTCCCGTACGCCGGACGGGATCCTGGCCCGCAGGGACTCCAGCGCGGGGATCCGTCCGGTGGCGAGGTACTCGGCGATCTTCGCCGCCGTGGACTTGCCGACGCCGGGGATCTGCTGCAGTCCCTTGAGGTCCAGATCGGCCAGGTCCTCGGGGTAGCCGCCGACCGCTCGGGCGGCCTTCTCGTAGGCGCGGGCCCGGAAGGCGTCCCCGCCGGTGATGTTGATCAGGTCGGCGTACTCCTGGAGCAGCTCCCTGACCTGGTCGTTGAGCCGGGGCATGGGGCAAGTCTAGGTTCGGTGGCCGTCGTTCGCCGCGCGGTCGCGGCCGTGCGGGTCGCCGCCGTGCGGGTCGCTCGCCGTGGGCGACCTACTAGTCGTAGGCGACCGCCAGCAGCAGCACGACGGTCAGGCCGCCGCCGGGCGTCGGCTCGACCGCGAGCCGTCCGCCCGCGGCCAGCACCAGGCTGTGCAGCGCCGGGCCGACCGGTCCGGTGGCCCGCACTCCTGCCAGCAGCCACTCGCGGGTCTGCGGTGGCTCGTACGCTCCGCGATCGGAGATCCGTATCTCCACCCGCTCCCGGCCGCGCGCGGACGTGCCCCGCCCGGCCGCGGTCCGGGGCGCCGCCGGGCCGGCACGCCCGACGTCCGCGCGGACCAGCACTCGGCCGCCCAGCGGGCTGCGCCGGATCGCGTGGTCGACCAGCCCGGCCACCGCGGCCTCCATCCGTCGGGCGTCCCCCGCCACCACCGGCAGCCCGGGCGCCAGCCGGACCGTGACGGCCGCCGCCCGGCCGCCGCCGCGCACCACCCGGCGCACCACCTCGGAGACTTGGACGTGCCGCGCCTGCGGCTCGCACCCGGCCTGCCGGCCGGTCCAGCGCAGTTGGTCGAGCTCCGTCCGGGACAGCGTCCTGGGCCCCGCCATCGCGATCGGCGGGTACGGCCCGAGGCCGTTCGACGCGCCCGCGCCGTCCTTGCGTCCGGCACCGCCGCCACCGACCCCGCCGCCCGCGCCGCCGAGCGCGCCGAGCGCCCGGGCCCCCGAAGCGACGTAGCCCCAGAGCTTCCCGCGTGCCATTGCCCTGCCCCTCGTGCCTGACCGGCGGCCGTCATCGGATCCGCGGCCGACCGGGGCGGGCCGCTTCCCGGGCCCTCCTGCCAGCCTGCGCCTCCTCCGCCCGGGTGACAATCCGGCTCCGGGACGCGAAGTGGGCCCCGGCCCCCGCCGAGCGGCGGGTGGGCGGTCCGCCGACCGGCGGGGCGCGTCCCGCCGGGGGCCTGCTCGGGAGCCCCGGCCGGAGTCGTTCGGGCGTTGAGGAGTGCCCGGTCTGCCGGCGGGCGATGACCACAGAGAAGTCTTCGCAAAAAACTCTTTGCGAAGGATTCTTTGCGGTCCTAGACTTCTGGCATGACCGAAGACCGTGGCTGGATGCACAGTGACGACCCGCACGTCGTCCTCACTGCCAAGGGCATGAAAGCGATGGCCCACCCCGTGCGGATGCAACTGGTCGGGCTGCTGCGAAGGCATGGCCCGTCCACAGCGACGAGGCTCGCCGAGCAGCTGGGGCTCAACTCCGGAGCCACCAGCTACCACCTGCGCCAGCTCGCCGCCGCGGGCTTCGTAGAGGAGGACGCGGAGCGCGGCAACGCCCGGGAGCGCTGGTGGCGTTCGGCGCACCGCGTGACGGTCTGGACGGGGGAGGACATGGCGGACGAGGAGCCCGAGACGGCCGTCGGCTTCCTGAGGGCCGTGCTGGCCGGCCACACCCTGACCGGGCAGCGCGTGCTCGACGCCTTCGAGACGATGCCCAGGGAGTGGCGCAAGGCGGTCGACTTCAGCGACATGCTGCTGCAGCTCACGCCGGGCGAGGCCGAGCAGCTGACCGCCGAGCTGACGGCGGTCCTCCGGCGCTACCGCCCGGTCGGCGCCGCCGGGCCGGTGCCGGAGGGCAGTGAGCAGGTCTCCGTGGTGGTCCACGTGTTGCCCGACGCGCAGGGTCTGTCCGGCTCGGGGGAGGGGGGAGCCGAATGACCGCCACCGTCACCGATTCGCCGGTGCGCAGTCTGCGGCCGCTGGTCGGGGTGCTCGCCGCCACGGCGGTCTCCCTGACCGGGACCCGGATCTCGGCCATCGCACTGCCCTGGTTCGTGCTGGCCACCACTGGCAGCGCCACCCTGACCGGTCTGGTCGCCTTCGCCGAGATGACGCCGTACGTGCTGGTCAAGGCGCTGACCGGGCCGCTGGTCGACCGGCTCGGGCCGCGCGTGGTGTCCTGGACGACGGACGCGGTGAGCGCCGTCGCGGCCGGGCTGGTCCCACTGCTGCACGCCCGGGGGCTACTGCCGTTCTGGACGCTGTTGGCGATGGTCGCGGTGATCGGTGCGATGCGCGGGCCGGGTGACCTGGCCAAGTCGGTCATGGTCCCGGAGGCGGCCGACCACGCCCGGGTACCGATGGAACGGGCCACCGGGCTCTCGGGTGTCACCGAACGGCTGGCCTCCACGATCGGACCGGCCGTCGGCGGCGGGCTGGTCGCGCTGGTGGGGCCACTGGCCGGGCTGGCGATCAACGCAGTCACCTTCGCGCTCGGGTCGCTGATCGTCGCCCTGGCGCTGCCACCGGGCATGGGGCGCTCGTCGGTTCCGGGCCCGGCGGCGGTTCCGGGCCCGGTCGTGGTCCAGGACGAGCCCGAGCAGCGTGGCGGCGGCTACTGGCGGATGTTCCGGGAGGGTTTCGGCTTCCTCCGGGCGGAGCCGCTGCTGCTCACCGTGACCGTCATGGTCGGCGTCACCAACCTGCTAGACGCCGGGTTCACGACCGTCCTGGTCCCGGTCTGGGCCCGGGAGTCCGGCAACGGGCCGGCCGTGATCGGGCTGATCGGCAGCGTCCTGGGGGTCACGGCGGTGGCCGGCAGCCTGATCGCGGCGGCGCTCGCCCACCGGTTGCCCCGCCGTACGGTCTTCTTCGTCGGCTTCCTGCTCGCCGGGGCGCCGCGCTACCTGGTGCTCGCGCTGGACGCGCCGGTGTGGGTGGTGGTCACGGTCTTCGCGGTGGGCGGTTTCGGCTCCGGGTTCCTCAACCCGATCCTCGGCGCGGTCCTCTTCGAACGGGTTCCCCGCCACCTCCTCGGCCGCGTCCACGCCCTCAGCGACTCCCTGGCCTGGGCCGGCATCCCCCTCGGCGGGCTCCTCGCGGGTGCGGCCGTTGCTCTGGTCGGCCTGATACCCGGGCTGCTCACGGCCGGCGTCCTGTACTTCGCCACCACCACGCTGACCGGCCTGCGGCCGGAATGGCGGGAGATGGACCGAACGCGCGGGCACGGGGGTGCCGAGGCCGATGAGCAGGTGACGGCAGTCGTGGTGGAGGCGGCACGGCCGTAGCGGTCGGGCATCGAGCGGCAGGGAGGCGGGAGCGAGGGCAAGTCGGCAGCGCAGGCGCGAGTCGCCGGGCGGACACGCGCGGATGAGGTGATCGCCACCGGTTCATCGACGGTTGGTGGCGGGCGCCCCGACCAGTGGAGGAGCAGGAGGCTGGCCAAGGCCGCGAGGGCGCACCAGGTGGACATGAAAGCGAATCGCCAGAGCAGGGCGCAGAGGACGGCGCCCGTTCCGGTGACCAGGCCGAGGCGGCGGAGCAGACGGTCGCCGCTGAGGAGGAGGGAGCCGACCGTGGTGAGGAGATAGCCGGCGAGTAGGAAGGCCGGGTGCGGGATGCCGATGGCGTAGCCGAGGGTGTGGCCGTGCCGGGTGGCCGTCACCGGGTGGGAGACGACGGCGGCCGCGAGCGGGATCGCGATCACTGCGCCCAGCACAGTCAGCTGGACGAGCCCACCGGCGGCGGTGCGGGCCGACCGGGTGCCCGGGCTCGCAGGCCGCCTGCCACACCCCGGCGGGGACCAGGACGGGCAGCAGCGGCAGGGCGATCACCGCCCAGGCGGTGCGGGCCGCCTCGGCGAGGGGCGGGGGCAGCTCACCGTCCGTACCGAGCCAGACCAGTGCCTCGACGAGTTGGTGCACGCTCAGCATCAGCGGGAGCGCGGCGAGCGAGAAGGGCTGCGGCCACCCGGACCGCCGGGCGCGCACCAGGCAGGCCACGCCGACGCCCGCGACCGCCCCGCCGACCACGGCGTCCGCCTGGGCGCTCCAGCGCATCGGTTCGCCTACTCGCCCTTCGCGTTCGCGTCGGTGTCGGTGTTGGTGTTGGTGTCATCGCGCGCGTCACCGCCACTGACCTGGTCGGGCGCGGGGTGTTTCCTGCCGTTGCCGTTGCCGTTGCCGTTGCCGTTGCCGTTGCCGTCGCCGACCCGGTCCCGGCTGCCGTCACCGATGGCCGGCTCGTCCTCCGGCGGCACCCCGATGCTCTCCAGGGTGTCCCGGACGCTGCCGGGCATCGCCGGATGCCGTCCGATCACGATCACCCCGATCACGATCGCCACCAGCCCGGCGGCCTCCCAGGCCAGCGCGCCCGGGGTGACCCGCAGCCGGTCACCGAGGAAGCCGACTGCGCAGGCGATCCCGGACAGCGGCTGGGCGGCGGTCAGCGCCGGCAGGGACATCCGCAGCGGGGCGGCTTCGAAGGCGCTCTGCACCAGCAGCAGCCCGACCACGCCGGCCGCCACCACCGCGTACGGCTGCCAGGTGCGCAGCACCACCGCCAGCCCGCTGTGGTCGAGGCGCTGGGTGGTGGTGCGGGTCAGGGCGTCCTGCAGGCCGTAGAGCAGTCCCGCGGCGAGTGCCAGCAGGGTGGCCTCCTCGAACAGCGGCAGCCGCCGGGCGAGCGTGACCAGTAGCAGGGTCAGCCCGACCACGGTGCCGACCACCAGCCAGTGGCGGAGCTCCCCGGCGGGTGGACCGCCACCGGTCGGCTGCCCCGCCACGATGAACGCCGTCACCCCGAGGCCGAGCAGCAGCACCCCCGCCCAGCCCGAGCGGCCGAGGGTCTGACGGGTCAGCACCCGGGAGAGCGCCATGGCGAACAGCAGGTTGGTCGCCAGCAGTGGCTCGACCAGCGACACCTCGCCCTGGTTGAGGGCGAGCGCGGAGAGGAGCAGACCGCTGACCATGAACCCGGTGCCGAGCAGCCACTCGGGCATCCGCATCAGGTCCAGCAGCAGGCGCCAGTGCAGCATGTCGGCACGAGGGGCCCGTTGCGCCGCGTGCTGCTGGAGGACGAAACCGAGTCCCAGACAGCAGGCCGCGCTCAGAGCGAGGAGGAAGACCGCCACGGAGGGACCACCAGGTTGTCGCTGCCCCGCGCCGCGCCGGCGGGTCCGGGGGAGGGTCGGCGGTCGCGGCGCGCTTCCGTCAGCGTACCGCCGTCGCACCGGTCCGGGCGGATCGGACGCGGCGGTACCGCGCCGGCCACCGCGGCAACTGCCGCGCTTGCCGCCACGGGCGAGGCGGGCGCACGCTGGTGTGAGCGGCCACCACGGGCCCACCGCCCGGGTCGGCCCGGACCGGTGCGACGGGGGCCGGCGCCAGGAGGTGTGGCATGCACAACCAGTGGGACGTGGAGCTGAGCTTCGACGAAGACGGCGTGCACACGGTGTGCGACGCCAGGTTGACGGGCGCGAGGGCGCCGGGCCTGAGCGCGCACGGCGAGGCCGAGAAGAGTGCGGAGGACCGTCCGCTCGCCAGGATCGGCGAGGAGGTCGCGGCCTCCAGGGCCCTGGAGGAACTGTCCCGCAAGCTGCGGGCCCAGGCCACCGGGGAGATCGAGGACGAGGGGCACCGCCCGGGTTACCTGATCTACTGACGATCGACCGACGGCGTTCTGCACGTCGGTACGGGCGGTACGGGCGGTACAGCCGGTACAGCTCGGGGTGGTCGTGCGGGCATGACCACCCCGAGGCGGGTACTGCCGGATTCAGCGGGGTACCGGTGGCCCACAGCGACCAGCCCTCACCGCCGTGGAACTCGGCCATCCGCCGGTCGCCGTCGAAGAAGTCCGCGCACCGCGCGTCGGCGGGCTCGCGGCTGGTCGGCTCGGAGCCCGCCGCCGGATCGGGCGCCGGCACCTCGCTGCCCGCCCAGCTGTGGAAGCCGGTGGTCGGAATCCCTGCCGGCGCCGGCCGGCCGTCCGCCCGGATGGGAGTGGGAGGGCTGCGGGGCGACCGTGCGCAAGCGCCAAGTGTCCTTTGCAACAAGAGACTTGCATGTACGTCGGGTTCCGGTCGCCGTGCGGCAGGACGGTCCGTGGGCTGCCGGAGCGGTGGACTACCGGAGCGGCGCCTCGGCGCGGCACAGCCGCTCTGCGGCCGAGCGGACGGCGTCCTTCCACGCCTGGTACCCCTCGGGCGGCCCGTACGCGAGGCTCTCGACCCAGTACTCGGGGCCGACGGTCTCGAGGAACTCGCGCTCGGCCTCGGTGTCCCCCGACAGGCAGCGGTACCAGACCTCGCCTGCCACCTCGCCGGCCGTGATCTCCCCGGCCGCCAGGCGGCCCGCCAGGTCGTGGAGCAGGCAGAGGTCGGCGGTGCGCTCGTCGGGCAGGGTGGTGCCGAGCTGGTGCAACGCCTCGCGGAACACCTCGTCGGTGCTGTCACCCCGGGAGCGCCCGGCCAGGTCGCGCAGCGCGGAGGAGTCCAGGCCGGCGGCGAGCAGGTGCGCGGCGGCCATCGGCAGGTCCGCGGGCTCGACCAATCCCACGACGTACTGCCAGGTCAGTGTGTGCAGCTCGGTCATCCCGGCATTCTGTCGGACGCCCTCAGCTTCGCCACCAGGCGGCCGGATCACTCCATCCCCCCGAACACCCCCCTGGCACGATCGCCGCCCGCTCCACCCCACCCCGGGCGGCCGACATCGCGAACGTGACCTGCGCGGTGACTGCGGCCGGCACGGTCGCCAGCGCCCGCTCCGCAAGGAACATCCCGATGGCGACATCGAGCCGGCTGATCGGCCCCATCGCCGACTACGCATCCCGCGCGGCGTCCCCGCCACTCAGCATCCAGGCCGACTTGAGCACCGGAATCGCGAACACCGAGGCCGACGCCATCACATGAGCCGCACTCACCTGCGACGCTCCCCTCGACGCCCACTTTCACGACGCCCACTTCCACGATGCTCGAACAGCGGCGCAGACTGGACCTCGT
The DNA here is from genome assembly GCF_053596495.1 of Kitasatospora sp. NPDC001683. Taxonomy (NCBI): domain Bacteria; kingdom Bacillati; phylum Actinomycetota; class Actinomycetes; order Kitasatosporales; family Streptomycetaceae; genus Kitasatospora; species Kitasatospora sp. NPDC001683. The sequence continues at coordinate 50,720 of NZ_JBSFGK010000017.1, read as the reverse complement.
GGCCCAGGCGAGTTGCGCTGGGGGCGGTCAGGGCCGTAGGCGATCAGTGGGCGGGGGCGTCGTCTCGCCGCTGGTGATGTGGCTTCGGGACGCCCGTGATCAGGTCGATCTCCGCGCCCGCCGCGGTTCACGCGGCCATCGTGCCGGAAGGCCCAGCGCAGACCGAGGTGTACCCGCCCGGTGGTCGACCGCGCCACCGTCACCGGATCGTGCGGTGAAGCGGACCGTCAGGTGCTCGCCCGCGGGCACTTCGTACAGGCTGCCCATCGGCTCGAAGACCACCAGCAGCCAATGCCGCATCTCGCGCCGCTGCCCTGCGGCGACGCCAACCCTGATCGAACTGATCACAGGAGTGATTGTGAGGCACGGCTGGTGAGGGGGCTTTGCATGGGAAGTCGGGCGGGGTCGACTTCCTGGGCGGTGGGTGGCGGTCAGGTGCGGCCTGGAGTGAGGAAGTTGAGGACCTGGTGGTTGACCTCCGGTGCGGCTGTCATGGGGAGGTTGTGGTGGGAGGCGCCGGGCACTGTGGTCACGGTGGCGTGGGGGACGGCCTGGTGGGTGGCGACGGCGGTGCGGTGGGGGTCGTGGGCGCGGGAGTGTTCGGCGTAGAGGGCGAGGAGGGGGGTGGTGAGGGTGCCGAGGCGGGTGGGGGTGGGGCGGGGGCCGGTGATGACGGGGGAGGCGGGGAAGTCGGCGTAGCCGAGGGCGTAGAGCTCGCGCCAGTCGGGGTCGGTGCAGGGGCCGTCGGTGGCATCCCAGTCGAGGTAGGAGCGGGCTCGGGCCGGGGTGCGGCGGGGGAGGAAGAGGGGGAGGACGCGCAGGAGGTAGCCGGGGCGGTAGCCGGCGAAGCACAGGGTGGGGTCGAGCAGGGCGAGGCGGCTGACCCGGGCGGGGGCGTGCAGGGCGTATTCGAGGGCGATCCAGGCGCCGTACGAGTGGCCGCAGAAGTCGGCGGCGGGGACGCCCAGTTGGTCGAGCACGGCGTCGAGCCAGCCGAGCAGTCCGGGGACGTCGCCGAGTGGGGTGCCGTCGTGAACGCTGCGCCCGGGGTCGCCGATGAGGTCGATGGCGAGGACGCGGTGACCGGCCCCGGCCCAGGCGCCGACGTTGGCGTACCACATCGTGGAGGTGGCGCCGCCGCCGTGGAGCAGGACCAGGGGGTGTCCGTCGGCGGGGCCGCAGGCGTTGATCCGGGTGGTGCCGTGGGCGGTGCGGACGGTGAGCGGTTCGACCGGGACGGGCCAGCGGGCGAGCAGCTTGTCGTACGCGGCGAGGAAGGGTGCGAGGCGCGGCGGGCGGGACGGGGCGGTGTGGGCGGACATGATGGGCCTCCGCGGTGTGGTGTGATCGCGTGCGGATGACGCACGGGACCACGCGCTGGGTCAGGCGTTGAATCGCGGGTTGGAGCGCTCGTTGGAACGCTCGACAAATCGCTCGTTGAACAAGTATCTCGCTGAACGAGAGAATAATGGCACACACGTGCCCGAGGAAGGACGAGAGGGTGCCCGAGGTTGAGGAGCCGATGCGGCTGGTCCACCTGCTGCGCGGTCTGACGGTCGAACTCGATCTGTTCGGGGCCGAGTTCGCGGCCCGCAGCGGTCTGCACCCGACCGATCTCCGGGCGCTGATCCACCTGCTCGACGCCGCCCGGGCCGGGGAGGTGGTCACCCCGGGCCGGCTCGGGGAGGCGCTGCGGCTGAACTCGGCCGGTACCACCGGTCTGGTGGACCGGCTGGAGCGGCTCGGGCTGATCCGCCGTGAGCGCGATCCGGGGGACCGGCGGAGGGTCCGGCTGGTGGTGGAGGAGCGGGCGATGGAGCTGGGGCAGGGGTTCTTCGGCGGGCTGATCGGGGACCTGGTCGTGGCGATGGGCCGGTTCGACCCGGCCGAGCTGGCGACGGCCCGGCGCTTCCTGGAGGCGATGACCTCCGTGGTGGCCGCCGCCCGGACGGAGTCCCGGATGGAGCCCCGGACGGGGTGAGGAGGAGTGAGGACGAAGTGAGAGGGCGGGCCGGCGGGGCGGGGCGCTACGCGGGCCCGAGCCCCCAGGCGATCACGGACAGGGTCACCATCGACGCCAGCGTCGACCAGAGCACCGTGTCCCGGGCGAGGTCGGTGCCCTGCCCGTACTCGCGGGCGTAGGTGTAGACGTTCTGGGCCGTCGGCAGGGCGGAGAAGAGCACCACGGTGAGCAGCTGGTGGGTGGGCAGGTGGAGCACCGGGCCGGCCACGACCAGGGTGAAGAGCGGCTGGACCAGGGTCTTGATCGCGACGGTCAGCCCGACCTCGGCACGGCGTGAGAGGCCGTCGGCGGGCGGGCGGTTGCGCAGCGACATGCCGAGGGCGACCAGGGCGGTCGGCACCCCGGCGCCGCCGAGCAGTTCGGCGGAGCGGTGGAGTTCGGCGGGCAGGCGCAGTCCGGTCGCGGAGGCGAGGGCGCCCAGCGCGGTGGCGAGCAGGATCGGGTTGCGCAGCGGCAGGGTGAGCAGGGCCCGGCGGCCGGCCGCGCCGCTGTCCAGGACGGCCAGTACGGCCGGGGTGACCAGCAGGATCTGGAACAGGACCACCGGTCCGACGAAGGAGGCGTCGCCGACGACCTGCATGGTCACCGGGATGCCGAGGTTGGCCGAGTTGACGTAACCGGCGGCCATCGCGCCGATCGCCAGTTCGCCGCGCTTGCGGCGGAAGACCAGGCGCCCGACGAGCAGCCCGAGGCCGGTCGCGGCGGCGGCGCCGGCCACGAAGGCGAGCATCGACGGGTTGGCGAAGTGCCCCAGCGGAGTGCGGGCGATCATCAGGAAGAGTGCGGCCGGCATCGCGACGTGGAAGACGTAGCGGGTCAGCACCATCTCCGCCTGCGGTCCGAGCAACCCGGCGCGGGCGACGACGTAGCCGACGGCGGTGAGGGCCCAGATCGGGGCGAAGGCGGACAGCAGCGGATGGAGGGCGGGCATGGTTCCTCGGGTCGCTCGGACGGGTCTGCCGGGTGCGGCGGGTGTCGCCCGCCCGAGGGCACCGGACCACCGAGACCGCCGAGACCCCCCCTGGGGCAGTAAACCAGTGGGCGTCGAGGAGTTGATCAACGGGCCCACCAACGAGGCCCTGGACCGGTGCCCCGGCGAACGGGCCTACGATGAGCCGATGGAGGACCAGTACCTGAGCCTGTCCGAGGTGGAGGCCATCGCGCGCCGCGCGCACCAGGGGCAGGTGGACAAGAACGGCCACCCGTACGGCGAGCACATCGCCGCGGTCGCCCGCGGGACGGCGGCCCGCGGCGGCAGCGAGGCGCAGATCGCGGCGGGCTGGTTGCACGACACCGTCGAGGACGGCCGGCTGAGCCGGGAGTGGCTGGCCCGAGCGGCGCTTCCGGAGGCGACCAAGGCGATCGTCGACGCGCTCACCCGGCGGCCGGACGAGCCGGTCGAGGCGTACACCGCGCGCATCCTGGCCACGCCCGGCGCGCTGCTGGTCAAACGCGCCGACCTGGCGCACAACTCCGACCCGGCCCGGCTGGCCGCGCTGGACCCGGCGACCGCCGAGCGGCTGGCCGCCAAGTACGCGCGGATGCGGGAACTGCTGGGGCTCACCGGGGACTCCTGAACCGCGGAGGAACCCGGAGGAACCCGGAGGAACCCGGGGGAACCCGGAGGAACCCGGAGGAACCCGGAGGAACCCGGGGGAACCCGAGGGAGCCCGGGGAGGAACCCGTGGAGCGGACTTGTCGATAGGACCAGGACCGGGAAGGCCGGGAAACCAGGACAGGGCCCGGGCCACGCGGTTCGCGCGGGCCCGGGCCCTGTCGGGTCACCCCGGTGATCCCTGTCCGACCCCCGGGGTGAGGGGGAAATGGTCAGGAGACGAGTGGAAGCCGGTACGCCGGTGGTCGGTCGGCTTAGTACCAGTGGTGGGTCTGCCAGAAGGCCCAGGCGGCGTTCGGGCTGCCGTAGCGGGTGTTCATGTAGTCCAGCGCCCACTTGATCTGGGTGCGCGGGTTGGTCCTCCAGTCGGGACCCGCGGAGGCCATCTTGGAGGCCGGCAGCGCCTGGCCCAGCCCGTAGGAGCCCGAGCTCGGGTTGGTCGCGGTCACGTTCCAGCTGGACTCGTGCGAGATGATCTGGCTGAACGAGGCCAGCTGGTTCGCCGGGACGATCTGGGCGGCGATGGCCTTCGGGGAGAGGGTGGCGGCGTTCGCGGTGGCGGGGACCACGGCGGCACCCAGGGCGGTCAGGCCGGCGGCGCCGGCGAGAATCGCGGCGGAAGTGCGCATACGGAGCTTGAAAGCGGGCATGTAGAACAGGACCTCAATCGGGTTGGGCCGAGTCGCGCCCCACCCGGGACCACGGGCCGGACAGGGGCCCTTGCGGTTGTGGAGCGCGACTCGGCGGTAAGCCGTCGACCGGCGGGACAGGAGGCCGGTGCGGCTGACGACGAGAGTCATTGTTGGCAGACCGGATCGGCCCCCGCCAAGACCCCCTTGTTACGACGCGCCCTCGTACCCGTGATGTGACCATGCAATCGAAGGGTCACCCGAGCGAGGTGCGCACGGGGCCTCTGGGCTGGGCGAATGTCGGTCGGGTGGGTGAGTGCGGGCCGCGGGGGCGGCCTCCGGGGCCGCCGCTACCGCTCGTCGTAGCCGCGAATCGCCTGTGAGCGCACTCACCGTTTGGGAGCCGGTGCGGTCACCCGACGGTCCGGTCGCAGCACTTTGGGTACAGACGATCTGTGCCCGGCGCCACAGAATCCGGCTACGGTCTGCGTGCCGATGCTCACCGGAGGTCGCCGAGGAGTCGGTGCCGGACCGTTCGGGCGGTCAGTCGGTCCGCCTCGTCGGTGACCGACAGTTCACCGAGTGCCGCGGCGATCGCCGTTTCCAGGCGTGCGCAGAAGGCCTCCGGCTCCTCGGCGGCGTCCGGCAGCTCCGGAACCACCTCGTCCACCAGTCCGACCGCGGCCAGGTCGTGGGCGCCGATCCCCTGGGCCCGGGCCAGCTCGGCGGCGTGCGCGCCGTCCCGGTGCACGATCGCCGAGGCGCCCTCCGGCGGCAGCGGGGCCAGCCAGGCGTGTCCGGCGGCGAGCACCCGGTCGGCCGGGAGCAGCGCCAGCGCGCCGCCGCCGGAGCCCTGGCCGAGCAGAACGGCGAGGACGGGTGTGCGCAGCGCGAGCAGGGTGGTCAGACAGTGCGCGATCTCCACCGCGATCCCGTCCAGCTCGGCCTGGGCGGACAGCTCGGCCCCGGCGGTGTCCACCACGGTGACCAGTGGCAGGCCGAGCTGCTCGGCCAGCCGCGCGGTGCGCCGGACGGCCCGCAGGTCGGCGGCGGTGAAGGGGCGCTCGTGCTCCGGGGTCTGCCGCTGCTGGCCGACGACCAGGACGGGACGGCCGCCGAGCACGGCGAGCGCCCGGACCAGCGCGCCGTCACGGCCGCCGGGCGCGTCCAGCAGTACCAGCTCCTCGGTGGTTCGGCGCAGCAGCTCGCGGGTGCCGGGGCGGTCGGGGCGGCGGGTGCGGCGGACGGAGTCCCAGGCGTCGGGGTGCGGGGCGGGCCGGTCGGCGGGCCGGTCGGACGGAGTGGCTCCGCTGTGAGGAGCGACTCCCCTGTAAGAAGGGGCGGCCCGATGAGAAGGAGCGGCTCCCCGAGGAGGGGGCGCGGTCGTGCCGAGGACGACGAGCGTGCGGCGGAGCAGTTCGCGCAGCTCCTGCGGCGGCACCACGGCGTCCACCAGTCCGCGCCCGGCCAGGGTCTCGGCCCGCTGGACGTCCGCCGGCAGCTCCACGCCGCGCAGTTCCTCGTACACCCGCGGGCCGAGGAAGCCGAGCCGGGCGCCCGGCTCGGCGAAGACCAGCTGGCCGAGGGTGCCCCAGGAGGCGAAGACTCCGCCCATGGTCGGGTTGCGCAGGTAGGTGAGGTAGGGGAGGCCGGCCGCGCGGTGGGCCTGGACGGCGGCGGTGATGCGGAGCATGCAGAGGAAGGCGGCCGAGCCCTCCTGCATCCTGGTGCCGCCGGAGACCGGCAGGGCGAGCAGCGGGAGCCGCTCGGCAGTGGCGCGCTCGACGGCCCGGGTGATCCGCTCGGCGGTGGCGACGCCGATCGAGCCGCCGAGGAAGCCGAACTCGGACGCGACCAGGGCGACCGGCCGTCCGTCGATCAGACCGAGGCCGGTGAGCACGGCCTCGTCGAGGCCGGTGCGGTCGCGGGCCCGGTCGAGCGAGGCGCGGTAGTCGGGATCGGTGGGCGGTGCGGACGGCGGCTCGTCCCAGCTGTGGAAGCCGTCCGGGTCGACCAGCAGCCCGATCAGCTGGTGGGCGGTCAGCGCCGCGCCCTTGCCGACGGCGGCACCGACGCCCGAATCCCTGCTCGTACCCGCGCCCGCGTCCATGTCCACCCCGTCAGAGATCGTTCCGGTCCGACCCGATCCGTCACTCTATGCGGCGCGGGCGGGCCGCTGTGGGAGTGCTGTGAAGGTGTGAGGAGCCCGACAGCGGGGCTCACGGTTGTTCGACGGCAGTCGACCCATGGATGGCTCGGGTGGTTCGTGGGCCGCCCGACGGTGCGTCACCGATGGCCCACGTACAGCTCAAGTCGCAAGCGGGAAAGGGAAGTTACCCGCAGGTAAAAAGTTGACGGAGGCCTTCCGGAGTTGTCGGTGGCTCGCCAGACTTGGGGCATGACTCGCACTCTACGCGCGTGGAAGTCCCGCGCTGCCGCCATCACCGCCGTCGCCCTGCTGACCCTCGCTCCCGTCGCCGTCGCCACCGACGCACACGCCGACGTGAGCGGCACCGTGTGCCTGTCCGCGCTTCCGCCGGAGGCCACCGACACCCTCAACCTGATCGCCTCGGACGGGCCGTTCCCGTACTCGCAGGACGGCGTGGTCTTCACGAACAGAGAGAGCGTGCTGCCCAGTCAGTCCTACGGGTACTACCACGAGTACACCGTCATCACGCCGGGTGCCCCGACCCGCGGCGCCCGCCGGATCGTGACCGGCCAGCAGGACCAGGAGGACTACTACACCGGCGACCACTACGCCACTTTCTCCCTCATCGACCAGACCTGCTGACGTCCGCCGGTACGACCGTGGCCCCGGCGGCGACGCCCGCCGGGGCCACGCGGGTTGCTAGGGTCTGCGCATGGCACAGAGCAGCGCGAACCCCCCGGGACGCCTCCGGCGCGACGCGCAGCGCAACCGCGATCTGCTGGTCGCCGCGGCCCGCGAGATGTTCTCCCGGCACGGCCTCGACGTCCCGCTGGACCAGATCGCCAAGGGGGCCGGCGTCGGCAACGCCACCCTCTACCGGCACTTCCCGACCCGCGAGGCGCTGATCGCCGAGGTCTTCGCGGACGCCGGAGCCGGTCTGGCCGAGGCCGGACGGGAGGCGCTCGCCGCCGAGGACGCCTGGACCGGCCTGGAACGCTACTTCGAGCGGATCTTCGAACTCGTCGCCGCCGACCGGGGCATCAACGACCTGGTCACCCAGGCCATCCCGACCATCCCCGGCATGCTCGAGATCAGCCGCGGGCACGCCACCACCGTCGGCGCCCTCATCGCCCGCGCCCAGGAACAGGGCACGATGCGGCGCGACGTGGTCACCATGGACCTGCTCTTCCTGCTCGGCCCGCTCTGCCGCGCCCTGCCCGCCGCCACCGAGTTGCGCCCCGACCTCTGGCGCCGCTACCTCGCTCTGCTGCTCGACGGCTTCCGCACCCGGGCCACCCATCCGCTGCCGGTGCCGCCGATCGGCGAGGAGCACCTGGACCGGATGTTCGCCGACCTGTGGGAGGCGCAGGCGCCGGAGGCCTGAGCCGGCTCGGGCGCATCAGGGTCGCGTACGGGACACCGGGAGGCGCGTCAGGACCGCGTCAACGGGCGGGGCGGTGCGGGTGCCGCGCCGCTTTGCTGGGGGCACGGCGCGGGTCGGTGCGGTGCGGCGGACTGCGGTCCCGCAGGCTTCGGCGGCGCGGCTTCGGCGCCGCGGACTTCGAAGGCGTGGACGGAGAGGCAGGGCGGGCCATGGCGGATACGGGCGCTTACCCGGGCGCGGGCGCCGACAAGGGCGCGGGCGAGGGCCGGATCGTGGTCGGTGTCAGCGGCTCGCTCGGCAGCCTCGCCGCCCTGCACCACGCGGTCGCCGAGGCCCGGCGGACGGACGCCGAGGTGCTCGCGGTGCTGTGCTGGACCCCGCCGGGGGAGGAGTCCGGGGGGCGCCGCACGGTCTCCCCGCCGGTGGTCGACGTCTGCCGCGACGCCGCCGTCACCCGGCTGCGGCAGGCGCTGGACCAGGCATTCGCCGGGCGCCACACGGGAGTTCGGCTGCGCGGCCAGGCCGTGCGCGGGGAGACCGGCCACACCCTGCTGCGCTGCGCGGACCGGCCGGGCGACGTCCTGGTGCTCGGCGCGGGCCGGGAGCGGGGCCGCCTCTCCCGGCTGATCCGGCCGTCGATCACCGCCCACTGCGTCCGGCACGCGACCTGTCCGGTGCTCACCGTGCCGCGCCCGCCGCTGCAACGGGACCTCGAGGCGCTGCGGCGCGGCTACGGGCTCCGCGCGCTGGTCGCCGGTAACTGACCCTCCGTTCAAGGCCGTTGGCGCGCGATGCGGGCGGCGGCAGCGGGCCAGGGCGGGAGCATCTCACCCTCGCCCGCCAGCATGACCTCCTCCTCCCACCAGGCGCGTCCGTCCAGCCAGGCGGTCAACCAGCGGGCGAGTGAGGGGGAATCGGCCCGCAGCGGGTCCGTCTCGTCGTTGGAGTCGACCAGCAGGACGGGCGCGTCCGGATCCAGACAGTCGAGGGCGCCGGCCATCCCGCAACCCCAGTCCAGGAACTCCAGCACGCCGTACGGCCAGCCCGGGCCGCCCGCCACGATCCGGTGCAGCGGCCAGAAGAGGTGGCGGTCCGGGCCGTACCCGCCGTCGCCCACCTCGCGGTAGAGCCGGGCGAACAGCGGGGGCAGCCGGTAGCCGATCGCGGCCTCGGCGGCGGCGAGTTGTCCGGCGGTGACCGGTGGTGGCACGGCTGGGCCGACGTACTGCCGGACCCGTTCGATCAGGGCGTCCTCGTCCATGACGGCGATGGTGCCAGTCGGCTGTGACACTCCTACGGCAGGATCCCGGCCGTCCGGGCCAGGAGGGCGGCGGTCCGGCGACCGGCGGCCAGGGTGGCGGGGTCGGTGGCGGGCAGGCAGCGGCGGGCCTCGGGACTGTAGGTGGTCATCACCACGCCGGCGTGATCGGTGGGGAGTTCGAGCAGCTCGGCGGTCGGCACCACGGCGAGCAGTTGGTGGGTGAGCTCCGCGGGCACCACCTCGTCCGCCGTGCCCAGCACCAGCCGGATCGGGACCGGGGACGGGCCCTTGGCGAGGTGGTCGAGCGGGCTGTCGCCGGTGGTGGCGGCCGGGCGGCCGTAGGCGGAGGCGATGCCGACGGCGGCGGTGGGGCGCAGCTCGGCCGGGGTGTCCGGGTGGGTGGCCACCGCTATGGCCTCCCGGCCGCCGAGCGACCAGCCGGCCAGCACGAAGCGCGCCGGATCCCCGCCGTACGCGGCGGCGTTGCGGCGGGCGAAGGCGAGCGAGGCGAGCAGGTCGGCGCGGCCGCCGTCCTCCCGGTCGGGGCGCCAGTCCGGGACGAGCACCAACAGGCCCAGCCCGGCGGCCTCCTGGGCGAGCGTGTGCAGCACGTCGCGCTCGTCGGGGCCGGAGCCGTGCCAGAGCAGCACGACCGGGGCGGGCCCGGGGGTGGCGGCGCTCGGTCGGTGGACGTCCAGCAGCCGTCCGTCCGCGTACGGAACGGCCTCCGGTCGGGTGCTCGTCATGCCGGGTTCGCCTCCGATTCGGTGGGTGATCACGGAGCTGGTACTGTACTTCCTGTCGCGGGGGAGATGATCTCTCGTCAGGCGTCAGCGGTGCTACCAGAGCACGTCCCACTTTCAGTGGGAAGAGTCCGTGCGATCCGGGCCTGGCGCTCCACGGTCGGACGGGGTCCGGCGCCTTCACGGGTGCCGGGCCCCGTTCGCGTTTCCGGGCCGGTGACGGGCGGCGTCAGGACGGCTGGCGGTCGGAGCCGAGTTCGCGGGAGATCCGCAGGCCGACCCGGGCGACCACCGGACCGAGGGCACGGACCCGGGCGGCGGTCATCCGGGAGCTGCAGCCGGCCGGGGGCGGCTCGGGGGCCGGAGGCCGTTCAGGAGACGAAGCCGATGATCCCGTAGTCCTCGAACTCCCGCGCCGCGCGCAGCCATCCGGCGACCTCGTCGACGGCCTCGGCCACCTCGCGGACCAACTCGGGTGCACGGACCTCGTGTTCGGCGAGCTCGAACTGCCGGAGCGCCTCCGCGCACTGCTCGGGCGACCACTCGCCGCAGGACAGTTCGGCGCAGTAGGGAAGGGCGGTGGGGAAGCCGCTGCCGTACTGGAAGTCCGAGACCGAGACGGCGGTGACGCCGTACGCGCGCAGGCCCTTGTCGACCTCGTCCAGCCACAGGCCGCGGAAGGGACCGAAGGAGCGGTTGTCCAGGGCGGTCGCGTCCGTCCTGCACAGGCGCTCGTACGCGTAGCCGTACTGGAAGGCGTGCTGCTCGTCGAATGGCCCGCCGTACACCACCGCGCGCAGCGCCTCGCGGGCGGTGGGGGCGCCGTCCGCGATCTGGTCGGCGAACTCCCGGTCGGCGCGGTCCAGGTTGGCGCCGAAGTACCTGAGGAGCTCGTCGAGTACGGAATCGTCGGCGCAGCCGGCCAGGGTGTGCTTGTCCTCGACACAGGTCAGGTAGGTGGTCAGGAAGGAACTCATGGGGTCACCGTAGCGGCCGTGACGGACAGTCGGCTCAGGCGGCCTCCGCCGACTCCTCGGGTGGGACGGCGACCAGGACGAACTCGGCTCCGGCGTCGTCCCGGACCAGCGCCACGCGGCCGAAGGGGGTCGGTCCGGGGCCGGTGCGGACGGTGCCGCCGAGGGCGCGCAGGTCGGCGGTGGCGCGGTCGGTGTCGGCCGTTCCGAAGTGGGTGCGCCAGCCGGGGGTGGCGCCGGGTGGGTCGGCGGGGCCGATGCTGCAGGCGGGTAGGCCGGCCACCCGGGCGAGGGTGTGGCCCGCCCTCGGGCGGTCGTAGCCGTACTCGAAGACCTGGCGGTAGAAGGCGCGGGCGGCGTCCGGGTCTGGGGAGAGGTGCTCGTTCCAGGTGAGGGTGCCGGGCTCGTTCACCAGTCCGGCGCCGTCGACGTCGCCGCCCTGCCAGAGGCCGAAGGGCGCGCCGAGCGGGTCGACGGCGAGCGCGGCCCGGCCCTGGTCGGGCACCTGGTACGGCTCGCGGACGATCCGGCCGCCGGCGGCCCGGACGGCGGCGGCGGTGCGGTTCAGGTCGCGGGAGGCGAGGCAGGTGGTCCAGGCGGCGGGCTGCGGGGTGGTCTGCTGGGCGGCGGTGATCGCGGCGCCCGGTGGCCCGGACGTGATCGCCGCGACCTGTGCGCCGTACCGGGTGGCGACCGCTTCGGCGGGGCCGGTCGGGACGAACTCCCAGCCGAACAGCGCGCCGTAGAAGCGCTCCGCGCGGGCGAGGTCCGGGGTGGTCAGGACGATCCAGCACGGGACGCCCTCGTGGTACTTCACCGCCTTCGCCATGCCGCCCTCCTGGGCCCTCGACCCCCACCCGTCAGCCTGGGCTCCCGACGGGTGGGTGGCAAGACGGGTGGGCGGGTGAACGGACGGTTCAGGCGACCCCGCGGGGACGGAACTGGATGCTGATCCGCGGGCCGACCGGGCGGGCGGTCTTCGGGATCGCGTGCTCCCAGGTGCGCTGGCAGGAGCCGCCCATCACCACGAGGTCCCCGTGGCCGAGCGGTCGGCGGACGACCGCCGCCCCGCCGGAGCGCGGCCGCAGGGCGAGGACGCGCGGCTCGCCGACGGAGAGGATCGCCACCATGGTGTCCTCGCGGGCGCCGCGCCCGATCCGGTCGCCGTGCCAGGCCACGCTGTCCCGGCCGTCCCGGTAGTAGCAGAGCCCGAGGGTGCGGAAGGGTTCGCCCAGCTCGGGCGCGTAGTGGCGGCTCAGCGTCGTCCGGGCCTCGCCGAGGACGGGGTGCGGCGGCTCGTCGTCCGCGGCGTAGGAGGCGAGCAGCCGGGGGACGTCGACCGTCCGCTCGTACATCTCGCGCCGCTCGGCCCGCCAGGGCACGGTCGCGGCCAGCTGTTCGAACAGCTGGTCCGCCCCGCGCAGCCAGCCGGGCAGCACGTCCAGCCAGGCACCGTCGCCGAGCACCAGGCGCTGCATGCCGTCGAGCGGGCCGAGCCGGAGGTCGGCGGCTTCTTCGAACAGCGAGGGCTGGAGGTGGACGGTGCCGTGCATGGGTTCAGCCTACGCCGTGAATCGAACAGATGCTCGAACATGGGTGCGGGGACTAGCCTGCCGGTATGGCGATCAACGGGTTCGGGGTCACCGAGTTCCAGCTCTTCCTGCTGCGCCGGATGGCCGACTACCACCCCGAGCTGGTCGAGGAGGCGGTGCGGCGGCTCGGCGCCACCCGTGCCGAAATGCGGGAGGCGAACAAGCGCTGGCAGGCGATGGTCCGGGCGCCCCGGTTCCCGCGCGGTGCCGCCCGGTACGCCGCCGTGCTCGGGCCGGCGGGGGAGAGCCTGCCGCGCCGGATCGGGGACCTCGCGTGCACCGCGCGGCAGTGGGTGCTGCCGCTCTGGCCCGGGCTGCGCTTCGAGGTGCTGCTCGGCCCGGCGGAGATCGGTGCGCCGGTGCTGAACGAGTGGCTGGTCCGGGCGGGCGACGCCCCGCCGCCCGCGCTGTGCACCGTGGCCGACCTGGTGCCGTGGAGCTGTGTGGTGGGCGATGTGGGGGCGGCCTTCCCGGGGGCCGTGGCGCGGGAGGGGAGTGCGCCGACCCGGTTCCGGCTGGACTTCGAGGCGTCGGACGCGGACGGGGTGGTGCGTTCCTGGACGGCCGACTTCACCTGGGGGCTGCTCCAGGAGGTCGCGCCCCGGGGGCCGGGGGGCTGAGGGCCGGTCATCGCAGCTTCCGACTGATTCAAGGCGATATTCAGTGAATGCCTTTGATTTGCAGGCCCTGTCGCGCTCGTGGCAACATAATCACAGACACTGAATCGGTTTGGCATCGGAAAGCGAAGGATCATGTCGGGCGACGCGCGCGTCATCGTCGGAGTAAGCGGCTCACTGCACAGCCTCACCGCCCTGCATCGGGCGGCGGAGGAGGCCCGGGCCCGGCGGGCCGTGCTGGTCCCGGTGCTCGCCTGGACCCCGGTCGGCGGCGAGCGCAACTACCGCGCCCGCCCCTGCCCGCCGCTGCTCCGCGCCTGGCGGGACGCCGCCGAGGCCCGGCTGGAGAGCGCGCTCGGACAGGCCTTCGGCGGCCTGCCGATCGGCCTGCCGGTCCAGCCCCTGGTCATGCGCGGCGAGGCCGGGCCGGTGCTGACCGCCATGGCCGACCGGCCCGGTGACCTGCTGGTGATCAGCGCCGGCCGGCACGGCTCGATGCGCGGACGGCTGCGCCGACTGCTGCGCGGCTCGGTCGCCCGCTACTGCCTCGACCACGCCCGCGGCGGCGTGCTGGTCGTCCCGCCGTCCGACCTGCACGAGGACCTGCGCGCCCTGCACCGCGACGGCATCGACCTGCGGGAACTCATCGCCGCCTGACGGTCGGTCAACTGTCGTATATTGGACGGTCCGTCAGCTCAGGTGCACGGTACGGCCGCCGACCACCGTCCGGACCGGCCGCAGCTCCCGCAACTCGTCCACCGAGCAGCTCAGCGGGTCGACCGGCCACAGCGTGAGGTCGGCGAGTGCACCAGGGCGCAGGCTGCCGCGCTCGGCGCTCTCGCCGGTCAGCCGGGCGGCGGCGACGGTGTGCAGCGCGACCGCCTCGGCCCGCCCGATCGCGTGCTCGGCGCCGACCACCCCGGCCGTGGTGCCGCGGGTCGTCATGCCCCACACCGACACCATGGCGCCGTACGGACCGACCGGGAAGTCCGAGCCGGCCGAGAGCTGCGCGCCCTCGTCCAGCCACTCGCGCAGCGGGAACAGCGCGGCGGTGCGCTCCTCGCCCCAGGCTCGCTGCTGGGTGAGCGCGCCGTCGTGCAGCAGCGGGTGCTGCACCGTCACCGGGATGCCGAGCGCGATCGCCCGGGCCCGCTGGTCGGCCCGGGCCAGTCCGCCGTGCTCGACCACGAGCGTTCCCGGCGGCAGGCCGGGCCGGCCCTTCAGCACCTGCTCGAAGACGTCCAGCAGCACGCGCAGCCCGCGGTCGCCCCAGGCGTGCACGCCCACCCGCCAGCCGCGCTCGACCACCCGGTCCACCGCCGCGAGCAGTTCCTCCGGCTCCCAGAGCAGCCGCCCGTGGTAGCACGGCTGCCCCTGGTACGGCTCCTCCAGCGCGCCCGCCTCGAAGCCGCCGTCGATGCCGAACTTGACGCCCCACAGCCGCAGTTGCGCGTCGTCCCGGCCGTCCGCCCGCCATCCGTCCATCCGGTCCAGCAGGGCGTCCACCTGCTCGGGCGTGCGCGCCGCGAAGCCGGAGACCAGCGCCCGGACCCGGACGGCGAGCGCGCCCTCGGCCCGGGCCGCGTCCAGCACGTCGAGGTCCTCGACCGGGACGAGGCAGTCGCGTACGGTGCCGATCCCGGTGGCGGCGTAGTCGGCGCAGGCCGCGCGCAGGCCCTCGATCCGCTCGGCGAGGGTCGGGCGCGGCAGCACCCGCTCGACCAGCTCGGTCGCCCGGTTGATCAGCCGGCCGGTCAGCCGCCCCCGCTCGTCGCGCTCGATCACCCCGCCGGAGGGCGACTCGGTGGACTCGTCGATCCCGGCCAGCCGCAGCGCGGCCGAGTTGAGCACCATGTTGTACGCGCCGCGGCGCACCAGCACCGGGTGGTCGGCGCTGGCGCCGTCCAGCTCCTCGGTGGTCGGCATCCGCTGCTCGGCGAGCAGCACCTCCTGCCAGTTGACCGTGGTGAGGATCCACTCCCCGGCGGGGGTGCGGGCGGCGCGCTCGCGGATGAGCTCCAGGAACCCGGCGAGGTCCCGGGCCCGGTGCACCGGGACGCCGTGGACGCTGTGCCCGGCCAGGATCAGATGGGTGTGGGTGTCGTCGAAGGCGGGCAGCACGGTCGCCGTCGGGGCGTCCACCACCTCGGTGCCCGGCCCGACCAGGGCGTCCAGGCCGTCGGGCTCGGCGGCGAGGGCGGTGATCCGGCCGCCGGTGACGGCGATCGCCCGTTGCGGTGGCTCGCCCGGGGCGAGGGTGTGCACGGCGGCGGCGCGGATCAGCAGGTCGGCTGGGGCGGTCATGGCAGCTCCTGGGGGTGGGACAGTCCGGTGACCTGCTCGACGTACCGCAGGCTCGGTCCGGCGAGCCGTGCGTGCACCTCGGTGAACACGGCGCGGGCCGGGACGGCGTTCCAGTCGGCGGGCAGCAGCGGTTCGGGCAGCCCGGGGTCGAGGTAGGGCAGTCGGCGCCACTGGGTGAGCATCGGCACGTAGTCCCGGAAGGCCTCGACCGGGTCGATCCGGTCCCGCCCGCGCAACTCCTCGGAGACCGGACGCCAGGCGTCGGTGAAGGCCGCGTACTGCGCCTCGATCGCCGGGAGGTCCCACCAACTGGCCACCGCCGTACGGAGCTCGGCGAAGCCGGCGTATTCGGCGGAGAGGAACAGGTGGACGTAGGCGCTCAGGCCCAGGCGCTCCAGCAGTCGGCGGGCGTCCGGCAGCAGCCGGGCGGGGGCCAGCCAGACGCCGGGGGCGGCGTTGCCGAAGCCGAGCCAGCTGAGCCGGGAGCGCAGCTGGTGGCGGTGGGCGCGTTCGGACTCGGGCACGGAGAAGACCGCCAGCACCCAGCCGTCGGCGAGCTCGGCGGGCTCCAGGCTGTGGAAGATCCGCCGGTCGCCCTCGTCGAACACCGGGCCCATCGCGGGGGACAGCCGGTAGCCGGTGCCCGCGCGGCGCTCCTGGAGCAGGGTGCCGGCCTTCTTCAGCCGGGAGATCGCCGAGCGGACGGCGGGGCCGTCGACGTCCAGCTCGGCCATCAGCGCGATCAGGTCGGCGATCGATATCCAGCCGCCGAGGCGGCGGACGAACTCGCCGTAGACGGTGTGGATCAGGGAGCTGGGCCGGGTCGTGCTCTCCGGCATGTGCGGGCCCTCCTCCCCGACGGCTAGTGGTGATCATAGCGGGGGTGGATCTACGCGTAGGCGCCGGAGAGCAGGTGCCCGGCGCCGGGGGCGACGGCGGGCAGGCCGAGCGCCCGCAGCAGCTGGTGGGTGGTGCAGATCGCGGCCGAGACCACCGGCTTGCCGAGCTGCTGCTCGGCCTCCTCGACGGCCGACAGCGAGGGCATCTGCACGCAGGCGGAGAGCACCACGGCGTCGGCCGCGGAGTGGGCGAGACCCTTGGCGATCGCGGGCAGCCGGGCCGGGTCGTGGGCGGCCACGTCCAGGTTGTCGGCGATCTCCAGGGCGGCGTGGTCGAGCACCTCGATGCCCTCCTGGCCGAGGTAGTCGACCACTGTCCGGGCCAGCGGGCGCAGGTACGGGGTGACCATCGCGACCTTCCTGGCGCCGAGCGTGCGCAGGCCGGCGACCAGGGCACCCGCGCTGGTGACCACGGGCGCGGGCGCGCCGTTCTCGACCGTACGGCGGTGCAGCCGCTGTTCGGCCTCGCGGTGGTAGCCGGGGCCGGTGGCCATCACCGCGACCAGGCAGGCGTAGCCGATCACGTCGACCCGGGCGTCCGAGAGCTCGGTGGCGCAGCGGTCGGACTCGGCGTCCATGGCACGCAGTTGCTCGGGGGTGACCCTGGTCATCCGCATCCGGCTGGAGTGGAAGGTGAACCGTTCGGGGGCGACCGCCTCGCGGGCCCGCAGCAGGGCGGGGACCTCGGTCTCCATGGTGACGTTGGAGCTCGGGACGATCTGGCCGATCCGGTACGTGGTCATCTGCGCCGGTCTCCTCTCAGCGGGCGTCGATCACGGGGTTGGCGAGTGTGCCGATCCGCTCGATGGTGGCCTCGACCAGGTCGCCGGGCTGCAGGAACTGCGGCGGGACCATTCCGGCGCCCACCCCCGAGGGGGAGCCGGTGGCGATCACGTCCCCGGCCTCCAGGGTCATGCCGGCCGAGATGTCGGCGATCAGCCGGGCGATGCCGAACAGCATGTGCCGGGTGTTGGAGTTCTGCCGCAGCTCGCCGTTGACCCGCAGCGAGAGGTCGAGCCGCTGCGGATCGGGGATCTCGTCGGCGGTGACCACGACCGGGCCGAACGGCGCGTAGCTGTCCTGGCCCTTGGAGAAGAACCACTGGCCGGAGCGGCGCTGGTCGCGGGCGCTGATGTCGTTGACGATGCTGTAGCCGAACACGTGCCGCAGGGCGTCCTGTTCGCTCACCCGGTGGGCGGGTTCGCCGATCACCACGGCGAGTTCGCACTCCCAGTCGAGCTGCTTGGTGAGGTCGGCGTTGTGCAGGATCGGCTGACCGGGGCCGGTGACGGCGGTGGCCGGCTTGCCGAACAGCACCGGGCGGTC
Organism: Kitasatospora sp. NPDC001683; assembly: GCF_053596495.1. Lineage (NCBI taxonomy): Bacteria > Bacillati > Actinomycetota > Actinomycetes > Kitasatosporales > Streptomycetaceae > Kitasatospora > Kitasatospora sp. NPDC001683. Next base: position 33,204 of record NZ_JBSFGK010000017.1, on the reverse strand, counting down.
CGGGAGTTCGCGCTCGGTGTCCAGGCTGCGGTGCGACTCGTCCACGTGCTCCAGGTAGTTGAGGCCGACGCCGACCACCTTGCCGGGGCGCAGCGGGGCGCGCAGCGACACCTCGGCGAGCGGGCGGGTGTCCGGCGCCCCGCCGAGCAGTTCCCGGGCGGTGGCCAGGGCGGGCTCCCCGGCCCGGATCAACTCCAGCAGGCTGCCGGGGAGTCGGACTCCGGCGGCGGAGGCGAGGGCGGTCAGGTCGGCGACCCGGTCGGCGCCGATCCGGGCGCCCAGCCGGGGGCTGTCGTCGCCGTCGGCGCAGTAGGTGAGCAGGTGCATCTCTCTGGACTCCTGTTACGGGGTGGTGGGCTGGTGCCCGTGGTGGTCCGGGTAGGACTCCTCGCGGTAGAGGCCGAGCGAGTGCATCACCGGGAAGTCGTTGAAGGAGAACAGGCAGGCGTCCTCGCCCTGGTCGAGGTTCGCGTGCTCGTGCCAGGCCCAGGAGGGGACGACGAAGATGTCGCCCTGCTGCCACTCGAAGCGCTGCCCGGCGATCACCGAGACCCCGCGCCCCTTGGCCGCCGTGTAGACCACCGAGCCGGTGTGCCGGTGGGCCAGGGTGGCCTGGCCGGGGCGCAGCAGCTGCAGGTGGGCGGCCATGGTGGGCATCACCGGGCCGCCGGTGACCGGGTTGGTGTACTCCATGATCACGCCGTCGTACGGGGATCCCTCGGTGGCGCGGGCGAGTCGGCACAGCGCGTGGTAGCTGGGCTCCCAGGGCCAGCCGAGCAGCGGCGAGTACGGGCGGGTCCACTTCTCGACGCCGTACGGGAGCAGGTTGCCGCCGTAGCTGAGCAGCGAGGAGTTCGCCACCGTTCCGGGCCGCTGGTGGAGCTCGGGGTGGACCTCGTAGAAGTTGGCGTCGAGGGTGTTGACCAGCGGGATGTCCAGGCCGTCCTGCCAGATCACCGGGTTGTCCTCGGCCTCGTTGCCGTGCTCGTGCCAGGTGTTGTTGGGGGTGATCGCGAAGTCGCGCGGGCCGACCTTGAGCTTCTGCCCGTCCACGACCGTCCAGGCGCCGGTGCCCTCGTGGACGAAGCGCAGCGCGGAGGCCTGGTGGCGGTGGGCGGTCATCGCCTCGCCGGGGCCCATGATCTGCAGGCCGGTGTACAACAGGCCGACGGCGGCGCTGAGTTCGCGGCGGCCGGGGTTGACCAGCATCACCACCCGGCGGCCGGCGTCGTCGGCCTTCACCAGCGGGAGGGCCTTGCGGACCAGCGGGCGCAGGTCGGCGTAGCGCCACAGCACCGGGACGGACTTCGGCTGCGGGTACCAGGGCTCGATCTCGTTCGCCACCGTCCACAGCGCGCCGGCCTCGTGTTTGGCCAACTCCCCGTAGTAGGCGAGTAGTTCGGGGCTGTCGTGGACGCGGGCCCGGCCGATCCGGTCGTCGTCGTAGCCGTTCTCGCTGGTCATGCCTCCTCCTCCGGGAGCACCAGGGGCCGCAGCGGACGGTTGTCCACGTGCAGCCGGAAGACGTCGAAGCGGTTGTAGTGGCCGACGATGTCGTGCATCTGCTTGGGCTGGATGCACCGGCCGAGGTCGATCTCGGCGTAGACGATGCCCTCCTCGTCCACCAGCGGTTCGGTGACCGCCCGGCCGTCCGGGCCGAAGATCCCGGACAGCGCGTTGCGCGGGCGGGCGAGCTGCTTGCGGACCTGCTGGTCCTCGCCGGCGATCAGGTCCACCATCTCCGGTGAGATGGTGGAGCAGGAGACCACGGTGAACAGCTTGCCCTCGAAGCAGTGGGCCGCGGCGCGCAGCGCGATCGCCTCCGCCATGTCGTAGTCCTCGGGGGCCACCGGCAGGGCGATGTAGCTCGCGGCGTGGACGAGTTCGCCCTGCGCCAGCAGGGTGAAGCGGGCCAGGGTGTTGGTGTTCTCCCCGCAGGCGAGCGCGCCGAGCGGTCCGACGGCCGTGCGGTGCACCCGCAGCGAGCTGCCGTCGCCCTGGGTCCAGGTCAGCTTCTCCGCCCAGGTCGGCACCAACTTGCGGTGAACGCCTAGGAGTTCCCCGTCAGAGCCGATGATCAGCAGGGTGTTGTGGAGCACCCCGAGGCTGTGCCGGCCGCGCTCGTTGACGCCGATCACCAGCACCACCCCGGCCTGCCGGGCGGCGGCGCGCAGGGTGTCGACGTACGGGCCGGGGACGTCCACGGCGGCGCGGTACAGCCGCTCGTACCAGGGCGAGCCCTGCACCGGGGTCATCGTCCAGTTCCAGTAGGGGTAGCCGGGCACGAACACCTCGGGGAAGACCACCAGTTCGGCGCCGTGCCCGGCCGCCTCCTGGATCAGCGCGACGGCCTTGTCCACGGTGGCGGCCGGGTCCAGGTAGACCGGGGCGGCCTGCACGGCGGCGGCGGTGAAGCGGGGCAGGTCCGGCATCGTCACTCCTTCGGCGCGGTGGTCGGCCGCCAGCGGCGGTGGACGGGCGGGGCGGGCTCGCGCAGCAGTCGCAGGCGCGGGGCGACCCGGTCGGCGCCGGGGCCCGGCGGCTTGCGGCGGCCGGCCAGCCAGGGTTCGGGCCAGCGGGCGCCCGGGCCGGTGTAGTCCTGGTCGGCCGCGGCGTGCAGGGTCCAGAACGGGTCGTGCAGCTGGGCCCGGCCGATCGCGACCAGGTCGGCGCGGCCGGCCAACAGGACGGAGTTGGCGTCGTCGTGGCCGGAGATCGCGCCGACCGCGATGGTCGGCAGGCCGGTGGAGGCGCGGATCAGCTCGGCGAAGGGCGTCTGGTAGCCGCGCCCGTACGGCGGCCGCTGGTGCGCCACCACCTCGCCGGTGGAGACGTCCACCGCGTCCGCCCCGGCCTCGGCGAGGGCTTGGCAGATCGCCACCGCCGCGGTCTCGGTGGTGCCGCCGGGCGCCCAGTCGGCGGCCGAGATCCGGACCACCAGCGGCCGCCCGGCGGGCCAGACGGCGCGCACGGCGGCCAGCACCTCCAGCGGGAACAGCAGTCGGCGGGCGAGCGGGCCACCGTAATGGTCGGTGCGGCGGTTGGTGAGCGGGGACAGGAAGGAGGAGATCAGGTGTCCGTGGCCGAACTGCAGCTCCAGCACGTCGAACCCGGCGCGGGCGGCGCGTTCGGCGGAGGCGGCGAAGTCGGCGGCGACGGCCGCCAGTTGGACTTCGTTGGCTTCGCGCGGGGTCGGGCTGCCGGGGCCCCAGGGCAGCGGTGAGGGGGCGAGCAACGGCCAGCCCTCGGCGAGCGGGCGGCCGATGCCGTCCGGTCCGGGCGCGGCCGTGGCGCCCCGGCGGCCGGCGTGGGTGAGCTGGATGCCGACCGGGGTGTCGCTCACCGCTCGCACCGCGTCCAGGAGTTCCTTCCAGGCGGCTTCCTGGTGGTCGCTCCACAGTCCGGGGCAGTGGTCGGTGGCCCGGCCCTCGGGGCCGACGGCGGTCATCCCGGCGATCACCAGCCCGGCGCCGCCGAGCGCGTGGGCGGTCAGCTGGGCCCGGTCGAAGGCGCTGGGCAGCGCGTCGGGGGAGGTGAAGGTGGCGAGCGGCGGGACGACGATCCGGTTGCGCAGCTCCAGCGCGCCCAGCTTCAGCGGCCGGAACATCGGCGGCACGCCGGGCGAGCCGCCGACGGCGGTGTCCACGGCGGCCGTGAACTTCGGGTCGCGGGCGCGCAGATTGCCGTAGGTGACCCGGCGGCTGCGGGTGAGCAGGTTGAAGGCGAACTGGTCGATGCCCAGGCCGGTACGGCGGTCGACCGTCTCGAACCACTCCAGGCTGGCCTGCGCGGCCCGCTGGGTGGACTCCACCACCGGCCGCCGCTCGGCCTCGTAGGCGGCCAACGCCGAATCCAGGGTGGGTTGTTCGCTCAGCGCGGCGGCCAGGGCGAGGGCGTCCTCCAGAGCCAGCTTGGTGCCCGAACCGATCGAGAAGTGCGCGGAGTGCGCGGCGTCGCCCAGCAGGACGATGTTGCGGTGGCGCCAACTGGCGTTGCGCACCGTGGTGAAGCGGATCCAGCGGGAGGCGTTGGGGATCAGCCGGTGGCCGTCCAGGTGCCCGGCGAGCAGCTCCGCGCAGCGCCGCACGCTCGCGGTGTCGCTCTCGCCGCGCGCCAACTCCTCCGCGGCGAGGGCCTCGAAGCCCGCCCGGCGCCAGGCGTCGGCGGCGATCTCGACGATGAAGGTCGACCGGGTGGCGCTGTACGGGTAGGCGTGCACCTGCAGGGCGCCGAAGTCGAACTCCTCGACGATGAAGGTGAAGGCCTCGAAGACCCGGTCGGTGGCCAGCCAGATGTAGCGGCAGTGCCGTTCGTCCAGCTCGGTGCGGAAGGTCTCCGGGTGGGCCGCCCGGGTGGCCGAGTTGATGCCGTCGGCGGCGACCACCAGATCGTACTCGGCGGCGAGCCGGTCGACCGGCGGGGCCGGCGTGCGGTAGCGCACGTCCACCGCCAGTTCGGCGCAGCGCTGTTGCAGGATGGCGCGCAGGCGGTTGCGGTCCAGGGCGGCGAAGCCGTGGCCTCCGCTGGTGCGGACCTGGCCGGCGTAGCGGACGTCGATGTCGCTCCAGCGGGCGAACTCGGCGCTCATCGCGGCGAAGACCTGCGGGTCGGCCTGGGCGATGCCGTCCAGGGTCTCGTCGGAGAAGACCACACCGAAGCCGAACTCGTCCTCCCGGGCGTCGCGTTCGTACACGGTGATGTCCCGCTCGGGGGCCAACTGCTTGGCCAGGGCGGCGAAGTAGAGCCCGCCGGGGCCGGCGCCGATCACCGCGATCCGCTGCGGGCCGGCGGTCGAGCGCGGGGCCGGTGTGGTCATGCGACCACCTCCGGCTGCTGCGGACCGGCCTCCGCGAGCGCCCGGCGGGCCGGTGCCGGCCAGGGCTCGGTGCCCTTGGCCCGCGGGGCGGCGTGCACCACCGACATCCGGCCGCTGGCGGCCAGACCCGTCGGGCCGTGCACCTCGAAGGCGTAGTGCAGCGAGGAGCCGCCGACCCGGACCACCCGCAGCTCGGTGCGGACCACGTCCCCGAACCAGAGCCGCTCCCGGTAGTCCGCCTCGAAGTGCACCCGGGGGATCCGCCCGAACAGCTCGGCCAGCCCGAGCCGGCGCAGCAACGCCGCCTCGGCGGCCTCGGCCCAGCGCTGCACGGCGGAGAAGTGGTAGTGCCCGGCGGCGTCGGTGTCCGACCACTCGACCCGACGCTCGATGGTGATGGCGGCCGGGAGCGGGTGCTGCTCCGCGTCCTGTCGCGCGTTCGGTTCCACGTCCGGTGTCCTCAGGTCCGGTGTCTCCACGTTCGGTGTCTCCACGTCCTGCTTCGCCGCGGCCCTTCTGCGCAGTTCGGCGCGGAGCAGCTTGCCGGTCGCGGTGCGCGGCAGCTCGCCGACGAACTCGACGGCGCGCGGGTACTTGTACGGGGCGATGGTGCGCTTGACGTGCTCCTGGAGCTCCTTGACGGTCTCCGCGCCGGCCGAAGTGCCCTTGCGCAGCACCACGTACGCCTTGACCACCGTGCCGCGCCGCTCGTCCGGCGCGGCCACCACGGCGCAGTCGGCGACGGCCGGGTGGGCGGCGAGCGCCTGTTCCACCTCGGGGCCGGCGATGTTGTAGCCGGCCGAGACGATCATGTCGTCGTTGCGGGCCTGGTACCAGAAGTAGCCGTCCCGGTCGCGGAGGTAGGTGTCGCCGGTGAGGTTCCAGCCGTTGCGGACGTAGTCGCGCTGACGCTCGTCGTCCAGGTAGCGGCAGCCGGTCGGGCCCTTGACCGCGAGCAGCCCGGGTTCGCCGTCCGGCACCGGGTTGCCGTGCCCGTCGAGTATCGCCGCCCGGTAGCCGGGGACGGGGCGGCCGGTGGAGCCGGGGCGGATGTCGGCGTCGGCGGCCGAGATGAACACGTGCAGCAGCTCGGTGGCGCCGATGCCGTCGATCAGCCGCCGGCCGGTGGCGGCGTGGAAGGCCTCCCAGACGGCGGCGGGCAGCGGCTCGCCGGCCGACACGCAGCGCCGGACTCCCTGCAGCCGGTCGGCCAGCCCGGCGGCCAGGATCGCCCGGTAGGCGGTCGGCGCGGTGAACAGCACGCTCACGCCGTGGCGCCGGACCTGCTCGGCGAGCTGCTCGGGCGTGGCCTGCTCCAGCAGCAGGCTGGCGGCGCCGGCCCGCAGCGGGAAGACCAGCAGGCCGCCCAGGCCGAAGGTGAAGCCGAGCGGCGGGGTGCCGGTGAAGAGGTCGTCGGGGGTGGGATGGAGCAGGTGGCGGGAGAAGGTGTCGGCGTTGGCCAGCACGTCGCGGTGGAAGTGCAGGGTGGCCTTGGGGCGGCCGGTGGTGCCGGAGGTGAAGGCGATCAGTGCGACGTCGTCGGCGGCGGTCGGCACCGCGGTGAAGCCGGGGCGCTGGGCGGCGCAGCGGGCGGTGAGGTCCTCCGGGCCGGGGCCGCCGAAGGGGAGTATCCGCAGGTCGGGGGCGTGTGCCAGGTCGAGCTCGGCGAGGAAGCGGTGGTCGCACAGGGCGAGGGTGGGGCGGGCGATCCGGACGAGCTCGGTGAGCTCGGCCGCGCGCAGCAGCGGCATCGTGGTGACCACCACCCCGCCGGCCTTCAGCACGCCCAGCCAACAGGCGGCCAGCCAGGGGGTGTTGGGGCCGCGCAGCAGGACGCGGTTGCCGGTGGTCAGGCCCAGCTCCTCGGTGAGCAGACGGGCGATCCGGTCGGCGTGGTCGCGCAGTTCGCCGTAGCTCCACCGGTCGGTGGGGGTGAGCAGGCAACGGCGGTCGGGTCCGAAGCGGGCGATGGTGTCGTCGAGCAGGGCGGCCGCGCAGTTCAGGCGGTCGGGGTAGCCCAACTCCGGTAGTTCGAAGAGGAGTTCGGGCCACTGGTCGATGGGTGGGAGGTGGTCTCGACAGAACGTGTCCACATGTGCTGAAGGGGAGAGCTCCATGGGCGGGCACCTCATCGTGCGAGCGGGAGTGAAGCCAGTATGGCGCGCTCGTGACGCCAGTCAATAGAGCGATACATGCTTTCGGGCGACGGGGGCCTGTGGTGCGCCTGGGGCGTGCGGTGCGCCGGGGCGAACGGGTACGCCCCGCGGCCCGGTGGGGCCTGCGGGGCGATCGCGGGGGCTTGGGGGTGCTGGAGGGTGTGCTCAGGCCGCGGTGCCGTGGAAGACGGCGTCCGGGGTGCGGCCGGCCGCGGCCTGCTGGGCGCGCTCGGTGAGCAGCCGGGCGAACGGGGTGAGGCCGGGCAGCGCGATCGCGGCGCCCGGCCCCTCGTAGTGCACGGACAGCAGCGTCGAGCCGACCCGGACCACCAGCTCCGCCGTCGACGCGCCGCGGGTGCGGGCGGCGCTCTGGTCGCCGATCGGCGGGATGGTCGCCGCGGTCGCGTCGCTCCGGGCATCGACCAGGTCGAGCCTGGTGCCGAAGGCGCGGCCGGCCGCCTCGGGGGAGGCGAAGGTGACCACGGTGAACCGCGCGGACGGGACCGCAGTGGCGCTGAACGTCGCGGTGGCGTAAGCGAGTTGCTGGTCACAAGCGTCCGGGAGCAGGCACGGCACGTCCGGCCCGCTGCCGGTCCCGGACCGCGGCCCGCTCGCCACCTGCCAGCCGCCCGGCATCGCCGCCGCGTCCGGCAGCACGCCCTGCACCTGCGCGGGGTCGCGGATGGTCCGCGCGGCGTGGGCGAAGTCGGGCCCGTTGGGGTGCAGCAGCGGGCGCGAGCCGAGGTGGATGCCGAGCGCGACCAGCGCGGTGATCAGGACCAGGGCCAGGGTGACGATGACGGCGGTGTTGCTGCGCCGGGCGGCCAGGCCCCGGGCGCCGGTGGCGGCCTCGTCGAGCCGGAGCTGGACGGTGGACGACTCCTTGCGATCGACCCGCAGTTGGACGGTGGACGGTTTCCCGGGATCGACCCGCAGCTGGACGGTCGTCGGGTCGGTCGGTCCGCCGAGCTCGGTGGTGGTCAGGTACTGGGCGAACCCCCGGTCGATGGCCAGCAGTTGGGTGACGGCGGCGGTCAGTTCGGCCTGCGCCCGCGGATCGTCCGGGCCCGCCTCGATGGCCGCCACGGCCCGCGCCCCCTCCGGCATCAGCCGCAGCCGGGCCCGTACCACCTCGGCCACCGCGTGCCCGGCCCCGCCGGCCGCGCCCCGCGCCAGCCGTACCAGCGCGCCCACCACGCCTGGTACCAGCTGTCGGCCGTCCCCCATGGCAACTCCCCCTGCCGTACGAGTCGTTGCCATCAGGCTCCCGGACCGGCGGCCGGGACGCACCCCGGCCGGACCGAACGGAGACGCAACTGCAACCGGGTGCGGACACGGCGGACACCAGGTGCCCCATGGGCTCCTCCCCTCACGAGGAGGCCAGCTCCACCATGACCGCCAGCGGCAGGGCCGGGTTGGCCGCAGCCGCCTGAGCGGTGCGGGAGTCCGGGGAGGCGAGGCAGGTGGCGAGGGCGGCGGGGGAGGAGTTCGGGTGGGCGGCGACGGCGCGCAGGGCCTTGACGGGCACGGTCGGGGTGGCCGCGATGCGGTCGAGCAGCGCGCCGGGGGTGCCCGGGTTCGCGGCCACGGCGGCGGCCACCGTCGTCCCGAACCTGTCCAGCGCGGCGGTGAGTTGGGCGGTGCTGAGGTCCGGGTCCGGGGCCACCGACTTGACCACCTTGGCGACCGGGTCGGCGGCCAGCTGGTCACGGAGGGCCGACGGCAGGTCGCGGCGCGCGGCGACGAGCGCGCGGACCCGGGGCTCCGGCGAGGCCGCGAGCTCGGCGAGTTCGGTGGGATCGGCGCCGGCGATCCGGGGGAGCAGGATCGGGCCGATCTTGACGGTCGTGGCGAGTCGGGCGAGTACGTCGAGCGGGACGGCCGGGTGCTGGGCGAGCGAACGCCGTACGTCGTGGCCGTCGTCCTCGGCCAGGTGGCGGATCAGCCGTTCGTCGATCCCCGGGTTCTGGGCGAGGTTGGACCGGACCCAGGGGATCTCGTCCCGGGTGAGCCGCTGGTACGTCTCGGCGGGCAGCCCGGGATGGGCGGCGAGCGCCTGTCGGATCATGGCGTGGTCGGCCACCAGCCGGGCGGCGGCCGCCGCCGGAGTGGTGGGATTGCCCGCCGCCTGCTCGCGGACCAGCACCTCCGGATCGTCCAGCAGGGCCGTCAGTGACTCCGCGGGCATGGCCTCGTTCGCCGCGGCCCAGCGCCGCACCACCGCCGACGGGTGCGCGGCGAGGCGCACCAAGAGGTCCAACCACGTGGTGTTGACGGCGAGTTCGGCCACCACGTCGTCGGACTCGTCGGCGGCGAGGAGCTCGGCGACCTCGTCCGGCAGCTCCGGGCAGGTGGCGAGCCGCTGCCGGACGTACGGGTCCGGAACCAGCGCCAGCAGGCGCGCCCAGCCCGGCTCTCCGCGCCCCTGCTCCACCAGGGCGACCGCCACCGTCGGTCGGGCGAGCGGATCGACGTCCCCGCTGGTCAGCCGGCCGTCGGCGACGAGCAGGAGGGCGGCGAACTCGGACCGTTCGGCCAGCTGTCGGACCTGGTCCGGGGCGAGGTCCACCCGGTCCGCGAGCGCGCCCGCCAGTTCCTCGTCGGCATCGGCGATCAGCCGTCCGAGCAGTTCGGGCGGCAGGGCGGGATTGCGGGCGACGGCGTGCAACAGCGACGGCATCCGCGCATTGTGCCCGCGGCCCGGCCGGGCCCGCCGCCGAATTTCCGCGACGGACCCCGAGCGCGGGTCCGCCGGCGCCTCGAGCCGGCTCGGCGCACGGGTGTCGACATGTAGACCGCGCGCCGCCCGGCGGCGAGGCGGAACGCGTGCCGCCCGGCGGCGTCCGGGACCGCGCGTCGCGGGCCTCGGTTCCGGACGTGAGGACGAATTCCCCGCCTTGATCCGAACGACCGTGCTGGTCCGGGCGGTTCAATGCCGTCGATCGGGCCGCCGGGGTCAATCCCCGGTGTGAACCTGCCGATAACGGCATTGACGTCACGACGCCGTTCGGAGGAGCCAGCATGCCCGAACTGTGGCTGCCCGGTGCCGAGATCCACGACCTCGGTGACCACGCACCGACCGACCACCAGTACCCGCCGAAGGCCATCGCCCACATCACCTGGGACCGCAACGCCACCGCCGCCGCACCGCAGGACTGGTGCTCCTACGAGGACCTGGTCGGGTACTTCACCGGCGCCGGTGCCGGTGACGCCCCGCACCTGGTCTGGGACCCGTTCAGCGGGCGCGCCGCCCAGCTGTTCCCCGCCGACTCCCGCTCGAAGAGCCTGCTCAGCCCCGCCCAGAGCCCGACCCGCACCAACCGGGCGGGGCGGGTGGTGATCCAGATCGAGGCGGTCTTCTTCCCGTACTGCCGCCACCAGGGCACGGTCTACCCGCGGCTGGTCGACACCCCGTGCGCGGGCTGGCAGCGGATCCACGCCTGGGTCTCCTCCTGGGGCGTGCCCGACGCCTGGCCGATGGGGCGGCCGACCGACTTCTCCGACCACCGCGACGAGCACGTCTGGGAGACCCGCGGCGGCTGGTACGCGCACGCCCACGTGCCGTTCAACGACCACGTCGACCCCGGCTCCTGGCCCGACTTCAGGGGCGGCTCCGGCACCCCGTCCGACCCGCCCCCGTCCGGGGGGTCCGTCCCGGCCCGGTACCAGGTCACCATCAACGGCCTGGCGTACGGGTACGGCGCCCAGGGCTACCAGGTGACCGCCGTCGGTCGGGCGCTGGTCGCGGCCGGCTTCGGTGCCCATTACCACTCCGGGCCCGGCCCGACCTGGACGGACGCGGACACCGAGAACTACGCCGACTACCAGGCGAGCCTGGGCTACTCCGGGCCGGCGGCGGACGGCGTACCGGGCGAGGACTCGCTGCTGCGGCTGCTCGGCTACCTGCCCGGGCCGCGCACGGTCTCGCTCGCCCACGTCGTCGCGGCGGCGCGCAGCGACCCGGGGGCGGAGCAGGGGCACCGGACGTACGGGGCCGAGGTGGCGATCGTCGAACAGGCGCTGGCGGACGAGGGGTTGCTCGAACAGCGCTGGGTGGACGGCTCGTACGGCAGTCTCACGGTCGCGGCGTACGCGGGCTGGCAGCGGCGGTGCGGGTACACGGCGGGGGCCGCGGACGGCATCCCCGGTCGGGACTCGCTGCAGCGGCTGGGTGCGGCGCAGGGCTTCGCGGTGACGGACTGAGCCGGGCGGGGCGTTGGTCCACTTCCGGGGGAGTCCGCCGGTGGCGGTGAGCGGCGGGCGCGTACTCGCCGGGGAGTAGGTGAGGTTACTTCCGCTGTCAGATGCCCGGTGAGGGGCGGGCGGGGGAGTCTGGGCGCATCGTCGTGGCCCCGACTCGAAGGAGGCACCCGTGCGTCCGGTCCGTCCGGCCCCTGAGCGGGGTGGCGCTGGGCTCGGCACGCCCTGGGGCCCGTTCCGGTACTACTGGGTGAGCACCAAGTTCTGGTTGACGCTCGGCGCGATGGCGGCCTCGGTCTTCGCCCTCACCGCTCGGCTGCACGACGCGGTCCGCGTGGCGGACGCGCACCCGACCGGTCCGATCCCGGTGTCGGAGCTCGGATTCGTCCGGTACGACACGGTGATCGTCCCGGCGGTCGCGTTCTCGCTCTACCCGTTCAACGTCATCCTGTCGGAGTACCAGCCCTGGGGGCGCCGCAACGCCGCGGGAGAGCGCCCGGGGCGAATACCCGGGGCCCGGTGACCGATGACGGCGCGCCCGGTCCGGTCCGGGCCCGGGAATGCCCGCGCGGCAGAGGGGTGTTGTCCACCCACGTGACCAGCGCGACGCCCACGGCCAGGCTCTCCGTCCTCGACCGCTCCCGGACCAGACAGGGCGAGGAGCCGGCGCAGGCGCTTCGGAACACGGTGGCCTTCGCCCGGGAGGTCGAGCGGCTGGGCTACCACCGCTTCTGGGTCTCCGAGCACCACGGCGTGCCCGGGGTGGCCGGATCGGCACCGACGGTGCTCGCCGCGGCGGTCGCGGCGACCACCACCCGGATCCGGGTCGGTACCGGCGGGGTGATGCTGCCCAACCACCGGCCCATGGTGGTGGCCGAGCAGTTCGGGGTGCTGGCGTCGCTGTTCCCGGGCCGGATCGACATGGGCCTGGGCCGCTCGGTGGGCTTCACCGACGGCGTCCGGCGGGCGCTCGGGCGGGAGAAGGACGCCGCGGACGACTTCGCCGGCCAGCTGGCCGAGTTGCTCGGCTACTTCGACGGCTCGCAGCAGGTGCACCGCGACGTCCACGCCCGGCCGGCCGAGGGCCTGCAGGTGCCGGCCTTCGTCCTGGCCACCGGCGCCGGCGCCGACCTGGCCGCCGAGGCCGGACTGCCGCTGGTCATCGCCGCCGCGCGCGGAGAGGGGCGGATGCTCAGGGCGATCGAGGAGTACCGCAGCCGCTTCCGTCCCTCCGCGCAGGCCGCCGAGCCGTACGTGGTGGTCTCCGGCACGGTCGCGGTGGCCGAGACCGAGGAACTGGCGCGCGAGCTGCTCGTCCCGGAGGCCTGGGCCGGCGCCTACTCCCGCACCCACGGGGAGTTCCCGCCGCTGGCGCCGCCCGCCGGGATCCGGGCACGGGCGATGAGCGGGCGCGAGCGGGCCGCGTTCGAGCAGTCGCTCAAGGGCCACATCGCGGGCACTCCGGAGCAGGCCGCCGCCGAGTTGGCCGCCCTGGTGGAACGCACCGGCGCGGACGAGTTCCTGGTGGCGACCAGCACCTACGACCGCACCGCGCTGCTCGACTCCTACCGGCTGCTCGCCGAGGCGGTCGGCCAGGTCTGAGCCGGTCTCCCCGATTTCTGACTTGGTGTGATGACCTGCTATTGTTCTGCACGTCGAGAGGAAATGATCTTCCGAAGCGAGGATCTCTCGAACGTGCGTCAGCGGTGCTACCAGAGCACGTCCCACTTTCAGTGGGAAGAGTCCGTGCGACCCGGGCCTGGCGCTCCACCCGAAGGGGCCCGTTCCATCCAATGGAACGGGCCCCTTCGTCATGTCCGCCCGCCGTCATGTCCGCCCGTCGGGCCGTCGACGAACATGCCCTCTTATCGCACTTTCGGCCTCGAAACTCCCGGCTGCAATCCGGTATCGGCCAAGGTCCCGTACCAGGTGATCGCTGGGCGACTCTCCGTGACGGGCGCCACGCCAGCGGCTTTGCCTCCTGGGCAGGACTGACCCACCCTCATACCTTGGCCGGAATTCGCCGCAGTTGGTGTGAATATGCCACTGGAATGTTCGTCATACGGAATCCGGCAGTAGCCTTCCGTGTCGGACCTGCCACTGCTGGTGGCGACCCGGCCGGAGCCGCGCTGCGCCCGGCCACTCAGACCCCCCTCGAAGGAGCCGGCGTGCCGGGTATCGACGAATGCCTCTCCGGAGCGATGGCGATCGCCGGAGCCCGGTCGGCGAGCCTGGTCGACTGGAGCAGCGGACTCGCCCTCGGCAGCCTCGGCGACAGCCCGGTCGGTGAGCACGAGACCGCGGCCGCCGAGGCAACCGACCTGGTGCGCGCGGCCGTTGAGAGCCAGACCTTCACCGTTGCGGAGGACCGGCACGCGCCGCTGGAGGACATCATCGTCACCGCCGGCCGCAGCTACCACCTGATCCGCTTCATCGACACCGCCTTCGACAGCCGGCTCGTCCTGCACCTCTGGCTCGACCGCGAGTCGGGAAACCTGGCCGTCGCCCGCTTCCGCCTCCAGGCCCTCGCCGAGGAACTGGTGCTGGGGTGAGCGCCGCGCCCGCCCCGACCACCGCACACCGGCCGGCCGACCGCGTGACCGCCGCTCGTCACACCTCCCGGAACGCTGCGCAGGGCCTCCCTCGGGCGACGCCGCGCCGTACCCACCGGCGGTGGCCCGCGTGACCGCCGCCGCCCGCCTGGTCGAACCGGCCCCCCGGGCCGAGTCCACCGCACCGAGGAGCCCCGGCGAGGCCGTCGCCCTGCTCGCCGCCCGCCGCGCCACCGGTGCCCTGCACGGCCCGCTCGGCCTCCTGTACCTGGTCGACGGCCAGGTGGCCGCCGCCGAGTCCCCACGCGCGCCCGGCCTCGCCGACCTGCTCACCGGCTGCGGCCGGATCACCCCCGAAGGCTGGGCCGAACTCCTGCACCGCCACGGCCCGCAGGGGCGAGTCGGCGAGGTACTGGTCGAACGCCGGCTGCTCACCCGCGGCGAACTCGAACTCGGCCACCTGGGAACGCTGTTCGACGCCGCCTACTTCGTCCTCGCCGACCGGTCCGGCGGCACCTGGCGGTTCGAGTCCGACGCCCGGCACTGGCTCGGCACGGTGGCGCTGGTCGACCCGGCGCGGCTGGGCCGCGAGGTCGAGCGCCGACGCCGACTCCTCGACGGGATCTGGCCCTGGCCGCAGCTCGACACCGCACCCGTCCGTCCGGTCGAGCGCAGCCGGTGCCCCTCGCGCCGCCCGCCCGGCCGCCGCAGCCGTGACCTGCTCGACCACGCCGACGGCCGAAGAACCCCGGCGGACCTGGCCCGGCTGCTCGGCCGCTCCGGCTTCGGCGTGACGGCGGACGTCCGCCGCCTGGCCGCCGCCGGGCTGCTCGACGCCCCGCGGCACGCGGCTCCGACCGGCACATCCCCGGCCGCGGCCCCCGCGCTGCCGCCCGTACCGCCCGCGCCGCCGACCACCATGCCCGCACCGCCGGCCGCGATGCCCGCCCGACCAGCGGCGACGCCCGGACGACCGACGACGGCGCCCACGCCGCCGGCCGCCGTACCCGCGCGGCCCGGCGGTGGCCTGCACCGCAGGGTCCCCGGCGCCACCCTCCGCAGCGCTCCGGCCACCGGCCCCGCGGCCACCGGGCCCGCAGCCCCCGCGCCCACCCGCTCCGACCGACCGCCCGCCACGGCAGCGGCCCACCCGCTGACCGTCCCCGACCCGGACATCGCGCTGCTGACCCGGGTCCGAGACCTTCTGGAGGCCCGACTTTGAACCACTCTCCGCCCGCGACCCCGCCGTACCGGCCATGAGGCGGGCGCTCAAGCAGCGTGTCGGAAGGAGACAACTGATCGCCTTGGAGACCGAGCTGCTCGCCGAGCTCCGCGCCGTCAAACGCCGCGTCCCGCACCTCGCGGGCGGCCTGGTGGCCAGCGTGGACGGCCTGCTGGTCGCGCACGACACCCACGGGACCGAACCCTCCGGCCTGGCCGCGATGACGGCCGCCTCGCTCTCGCTCGCCCAGCGGCTCGCCGACACCACCGGCCAGGGCGAGTTCCGCGAGTCGGTGGTGCGCGGCGAGCACGGCTACGTCGCCACCTACGCGGCCGGCGGCAGCTGCGTGCTGACCCTGCTGGCGCACCCGGACGTCAACGTCGGCCGGCTCCACCTGGAGGCCCGCCGCTGCGCCCGGCGCATCGCGGACCTCCTCAACGACGCCCTGGCGCCCAAGGACCCGCGCGACCTGGGCCGACCAGTCCCTTCGACCGTCCCCCCTCGACCGAACACCCCACCATCCAACGGGAGTTGAATACCATGACCGACGCAGCAGGCGCGCTCAAGCAGGCCATGACCAGCATCGAGGGCGCCATCGGCGCCGCCCTGGTGGACTACAACAGCGGCATGGCGCTCGCCACCCTCGACGGCCCCGGCGGCCTGGACCTCAACGTGGCCGCGGCCGGGAACACCGACGTGGTGCGCGCCAAGATGCGGACCATGGACATGCTCGGCCTGCAGGACGGCATCGAGGACATCCTGATCACGCTGACCAGCCAGTACCACCTGATCCGCCCGCTCACCGGCCGCACCGGCAAGGGCCTGTTCCTCTACCTCGCGCTGGACAAGGCACGCGCAAACCTGGCGATGGCCCGCCACCAGCTCACCAGGATCGAGGCCGACCTGGAGGTCTGACCAGCCACCGGCTGACGGACGGGCCCCGGTGGACGAGGCCGACGGACGGGCCCGGCGGCGGCTCACACCCCGCCGGGCTCCGTCCGCTGCGCCTCCCCGCCGGGCTCCTTCCACGGCCCCTCCCACCGGACCTCCCCGCCCGGCAGCCCCGCGCACACCGCCCCCTCGGCGGTCAGCACGCTCCACGGCGCGAGCAGCGCGTGCGGCGGCACGGACAGCACGCCGCCCTCCGCGAAGCCCAGCTCGAGGCCGCCGGCCGGGGTGATCCGAACGCTGCCGACGGTCCGTCCGACCAGCGCCAGCAGGGTGGGGGTCGGTTGGAAGGTCAGCGCGGGGAAGAAGTGCTCGACCTCCTCCGGCGCGGCGAAGGACGGCGCCGCGAAGCGGAACTCGTGCGCCACCCGTACGGTCACCGACCCGTCGAGCCGCAGGTCGAGCCGGACTCCGCCGCTGACCGCCTCGACCCGCCGACCGGCCAGCACCTCTGTGATCGCGTTCTGCATGTTCCCAGTCTTCACCCGCCGGACGGTTCCCAACCGACCGCCCGCCCGCGCACCAGCTCGACCGGCCCGCCGGCCCGCTCGCGGGCGGCCAGCGCGGCGGCCACCCGGTCCCAGGACGGCCCGGACAGCAGCGACCGGGCCTCGGCCGGCTCGCAGAGCCGCCATTCCACCAGCTCCTGCTCCTGCAGCGCGATCGAGCCGAGCAGTCGCTCCGTCACCGTGCCGCCGTCGTACACGTACACCAGGACGGCGGTGTCCCGGCCGGTCGCCGGATCCGCGTCGGGATCGGCCGCCGCACCCGGCTGCCAGTCCAGCGCCAACAGCCGCCCGGGTTCGACCTCCCAGCCGAGTTCCTCGCGGATCTCCCGCCGCGCCGCCGCTCGGGGCGTCTCCCGGTCCGCCTCGATGCCGCCGCCCGGCAGCGTCCAGTACGGCACGTCCTCGTACGGCCCGGACCACGGTCGCAGCCGTACCAACAGCACCCGCCCGTCACCATCCGTGAACAGCGCCCGCGCCTTCGCCCGGATCCGCGGCCGGGTGGCGTAGTAGGTGTCCCGGTCCATCGGCGGCTCCGGCGACCGCACCTCCGCCGCCTCCGACCCGGGCGCGGTTCCCAGGCCCGGCGCCACCTCCAGTCCCGCCCCCGCCCCCAGTCCCGCCCCCGCCCCCAGGCCCGGCGCGGCGGCCAGCCCGGTGTACTCGGGCGCCGGCCCGTCGGCGGGCAGCTCCCGCAGGGTGTGTCCGACCGGCCGGCTGTCCTCCAGCTCCAGCGGGCCGGCCGCCCGCGGCGCCCGCATGCACGCCGTCACCCGCCGGGACAGCCGGGGCGGCAAGGCGTGCGCCGCCGCCTCCGTCGTCAGCCACACCCACCCGCCCACCTCCGCCGCATCCGGCTGGATCGCCGCCACCTGCTCCGCCGTCAGTGGCTCGGCCCAGTACAGGTACGCCACGATCGGCGGACGGGTCCGGGACATCGCCCAGTCGACACATGCCAACGGGCCCAGCCGCGGCGTGAACCCCAACTCCTCGGCGATCTCCCGAAGGGCGGTCTGCCGCGGCGAACGGTCGGCCGGCTCCCACCCGCCACCCGGAACCGCCACCGGATGCTTCCGGTCGTACGGCAGCCGCACCACCAACACCCGCCCCTGCGCGTCCGGGAACAGCACTCCGGCCGCCGCCAGGATCCCCCGCCCCGCCCTGCTCGACGTCTCCACCCCGGCTCCTTCCACCACATCGCTCCCCGGGGACGACACCCCCGCAGACCCGATGGTTCCCTCCCGACGCCCGCTCTGATCACCACCAGGGGATGATGCGGCCCGCGTCCCGTTCGAGGGGCACCGGCAACGGGTTCGCGGCACAACGGGCATGACGGATGATCATGACATCGAGAACCCTGCTCGGGCGCACGGCCGTCGGGAGCGCGGAGTCAGCCGGTCTGCCCGGTCGGCCGCATGGTGATGTGGTTGATGTCCACGCCCGCGGGCTGGTCGAGGGCGAAGGCGATCGTGTCCGCGATCTGCTCGGCGGTCAACGCCGGCGCGGCCTCGGGAGTGCCGCCGCGCTCGTCCCAGAACGGGGTGTCCACCACGCCGGGGGCGACGACGGTCACGCCGACTCCGTCCTTGCCGACCAGCAGCCGGGTGTTCTCGGCCAGTGCGTGCGCGGCCCACTTGGTGACCGAGTACAGGTTGCCGGGCGTGTTGCGGACCCCGGCGACCGAACCGATGATCACGATCCGGCCCTTGGACTCCCTGAGCCGCGGCAGGGTCTCCCGCACCAGCAGGGCCGGGCCCAGGACGTTGGTGAGGACCATGTCGCGCATGTCCTCCGGGGCGTGGCTCTCCAGGTTGCCGGGCAACGAGAACCCGGCGTTGGCGATGGCGTTGTCCAGTCGGCCCCAGGTGTCCACCACGTGGCGCACGGCGGAGGCGACGTCGGGCGCGTGGCTGGTGTCGCCGGTGATCGTCAGCAGCCGCTCGTCCGCCGCGGCCGAGGCGGCGAAGGCGGCCAGCTTGTCCGCGTCACGCCCGGTGACGGCCACGCGGTGGCCCTGCTTGAGCAGGGCGCGGGCGGTGGCGGCGCCGATTCCGCTCGAGCCACCGGTGATCAGCGTGACGGGTTCCATGGGACGGCCTCCTCAGCGACGTGGTCATCGGGGCTCCGCCAGGGTCCTGGACGGCCCTGGACGCGAACTGGCGCGCGCGGTGGGCCGAATCCGGGTCGCGGGTTCCCCGAAACGCCTGCACTATACCCAGCGATCTTCACCGCCGAGCCGGTACGCCAGCGCTGACCGGGCACGATGCCGGACAATCCGGCCGAACCCGAACCCGCGCTGCCGGGCCCGGTGTTGGCGCCCGCTCGGCGCACGCGGTCCCCGAGCCGCGCACGCTCCGGTCCGGCGGACGACCCGTCACCCCAGCGCCGCCAGGGCCTGGGCCGCGGCGCGCGCCATCTGCTCGTCGTGCCGCCCGCTGGACCTGCGCAGCCGGGCGGCGCCCTCCGCCGCCGCCAGGGCGAGCAGGCCCGGCAGCAGGTCGGTGCTGCGGGCGGCGACCCAGCGGGTGCCCCGGGTGGCCATCCACCACAGGTCGGCGGCGAGGCCCGGTGGGGGTTCGGCCGGTTCGGCGGCGGGTGGCGGGCCGAGCGGGTGGCCGGCCGTGGTGAGCAGCTCGTGGAACCGGCGGGCGATCAGGTGGTGGCCCGCGGCGCTGGGGTGGAGGCGGTCGACGCTCAGCAGCCCGCGCCGTGCGCACCAGGGCAGTTCGGCGAGGTGGAGGTGCACCGCCCGGTGCCGCACGGTGAGGGCGTGCACCACGGTGTTGACCGCCCGCATCCGCCGGGCCAGCGGTCGGGCGAGCGGTGCCGGGAGCCGGAGCAGGGCGCCGGGGTCGGGCAGGCAGGCGGTCAGCAAAACGGCGCCGTGGCGGGCGAGTTCACCAAGGGTGGCGTCCAGCTCCAGGGTGGTGCGCCGGATGTCGAAGCCGGCCCGCAGGGTGTCGTTGCCGCCGACGACCACCGCCGCCAGCTGGGGCCGCCGGTCCAGTGCGTCGGTCAGTTGATGTGTGCCGTCAAGTCGGCTGTGAGGGCGCCGCTGTACGCCAGGTTGGTGAACTCGACCGCCCGCCCCTCCGGCGCCAGTGACCGGGCGAGGACGGCGGCCCAGCCGCGCCACTGCTCGCCGACCTGGTCCCCGACCCCCTCCGTCAACGAGTCCCCGAGCGCGACGAAGCGCAGCAGCTCGCCCGCGGCCGGGCGTTCCTCCGCCGCCCGGTCAGGCCCGGCGTCCAGCACGCTCATCCCGACCCCCTTCCGCAGCCATCGAGTTCCGTGCCCCTTCGGTCGCTCCGGAGTTCCGCACCCCGTGCGCCGCCAGGAAGCCCGCCACCGCCGCCGGCCAGCCGTACCGTTCGGCCTGCGCCCGGGCGGCCGCCCGTCGTGCCTCCTCCGGCCGGGCCAGCAACTCCCGTACGGCGGAGGCGAATCCGGGCCCGGTGTCGGCGGCGGCCACCCCGGCGAGACCGATCAGCCCGGACAGCGCGGAGGAGCGGCTGGCCACGACCGGTGTGCCGCAGGCCAGTGCCTCCAGCGCGGCCAGTCCGAAGGTCTCCACCGGCCCGGGGGCCAGCACCACGTCCGCACTGCCCAGCAGCCCGGCCAGCTCCGCGCGCCCGTTCAGGTGACCGAGGAAGCGCACCGGCAGCCGCAGCCGCGCGGCCCGGGCGGCCAGCCGCTCCCGCAGCGGGCCGGTCCCGGCCACCACCAGGACGGCGGGCAGCCCGCGCGCCCGCAGTCGGCCCAGTGCCTCGACCGCGCGCTCGGGCCGCTTCTCCGCGGAGAGCCGCGAGCAGAGCACCAGCAGTACGTTCCCGGCCGCCGCGTACCGGGCCCGCTGCGCCGCCCGGGCGGCGGCCGGCAGCGGCCGCATCGCCGCCAGGTCCACCCCGAGCGGGGCCCGGACCAGGTTGGGCACGCCGATCCGCCGGAACTCCGCGGCCGCCCAGTCGGTGGTGCAGAGCACCGAGTCGTAGGCGCGGGCGGTGGCGGCGTTGAGCCGGTCGGCGGCCGCGGCGGCGAGCGGACCGGGCACTCCCCAGGTGCGCAGCAGTCCGGTGGCGCTCTCGTGCGAGACCATCACCGAGCGGACGCCGTGCCGACGGGCCCAACCGCCGGTCCAGCGCAGGGTCGTCCGGTCGGACACCTCCAGCCGGTCGGGGCCGAGCCGGGTGAGCTCGGCGGCCACCGCCCGCCGGTCGGCCAGCAGCCGGTAGCCGCCGCTGGCCGGCAGCACCGGCCCGGGGATGGTGATCACCAGTCCCTGCTCGGTCTCCTCCGCGGAGCGCCGCTCACCGGGCACGATCAGCACCGGCCGGTGGCCGGCCGCCCGGTACCCGGCGCCCAGGTGGCGCAGTGCGGTGCGCAGGCCGCCGGAGACCGGGGTGACGAAGTTGGCGAGCCGCACGATCGTCAACGGCCCGGTCCGGGGCGGGGGCGTCGTCATGCCGGCAGCTCCTCCGGCAGGACCGGCACCACCGGCTCGGCCGAAGCCGCCGCCGACGGAGGGAGGGGAGCGGGCAGTCCCCGGTGCTCCGCCAGCACTTCGGCGTAGTGCCGCAGCAGCAGGTCGCCGACCGCCTCCCAGGTCCGGGCGGTCACCTCGGCCCGCCCGGCCCGCCCGTACGCGGCCCGCCGCGCCGGGTCGGCGGCCAGTTCGGCCACCGCCCGGGCCACCGCGGCGCCGTCCCTGGGCGGCACCAGCAGCCCGGTGCGGTGGTGCGCGACCAGGTCGAGCGGGCCGCCGGCCGCCGGGCCGATCACCGGTACGCCGCTGGCCATCGCCTCCTGGATGGTCTGGCAGAAGGTCTCCAGCGGGCCGGTGTGCACGAACAGGTCCAGGGCGGCGAAACAGCGGGCCAGTTCCTCGCCGGTGCGGCGGCCGAGGAACACCGCGCCCGGCAGCGAGGCCTTCAGCCCGGGCGCCGAGGGCCCGTCCCCGACCACCACCACCCGCACTCCGGGCAGGGCGGACGCGGCGGCCAGCAGGTCCACCCGCTTCTCCGGCGCCAGCCGCCCGACGTACCCGACCAGCACCTCCCCGCCCGGGGCGAGCGCCCGGCGCAGCGCCTCGTCGCGGTGCCGCGGGTGGAAGCGCACCGAGTCCACCCCGCGCGGCCACAGCCGCACCCGGGGCACCCCGTGCGCGGTGAGGTCCTGCGCGGCCGGGGTGGACGGCGCCAGCGTGCGGGCGGCGGCCCGGTGCACGGCCCGGATCCGGCGCCAGGCCGCGGCCTCGCCGAGGCCCCGCCCGGCCCGGTAGGCGTGGGCGTACCCGGCGAGGTCGGTCTGGTACACGGCGACGGCGGGCACTCCGAGCCGCGCCGCGACCCGCATCCCGCGCGCGCCCAGCACGAACGGGCTGGCCAGGTGGACGATGTCCGGCCGGTGCCCGGCGAGGGCGGCGGCCAGCTGCCGGCTCGGCAGCGCGATCCGTACCTGCGGGTAGCCCGGCAGCGGCATCGAGGGGATGCGCACCACGGGGATCCGCTCGGCCTCGACGCCGGAGCCGAAGGTCCGGGGCGGGCAGTGGGCGCCCCGTGCCGGGGCGGGAGTGACGACGAGGGGCTGGTGGCCCCGGCGGACCAGGTGCTCGGCCGTCCGCAGCACGCTGTGGGCGACTCCGTTGACCTCGGGCGGGAAGGATTCGGTGACGATGGCGACGCGCATGCCCGTGTTGTCTCCGCGCCCGGCGTGCACCCGGCCAAAGGGATCTGTCGTACAGGCGAACGCGGGTCGGCGATTTGCACCACCGACCCGCGCGTCGAACGCCGTCCGAACCTCAGGCCGATCCGGCCGTCTCCTTGAGCTCCGCGTACGGCGCGAGCTTGCGGATCGACTCGATGCTCTTCAGGCAGTCGTCCTTGCTCTCCTGCGGGTCGCCCGTCACCACGATGGACCCGTTGCTCGCCTTGAGCCGGAACCGGTGCATCCCGCTCTCGTCCTTGTACAGCTCGAATTTCCCAGCCATGCCGAAACAGCCTCTCGCTCGTGTGGCCCCCTGGCTCCGCACCGTAGGTCCAACTGCCTTGCTTCGCGCGTCAGATGATCCATCCGAGTCATCGGCCCCCTGCCGCCTGACCCGTTCGGGTCAGATGGCGCTCACTGCCGGCGACGACTTGCCAACCCCTCAACCGGATAGATCACGAAGTCGCACTGGAGTGCTGGCGGGACGATGATGTGTCGGCGCACCCCGTGGGATGTACTGGGGCTCGGTCCTCGGGGGACGCTACGTCGTACCGGGGCCTGCTGCTACGGCTGAGTGACAAGAGTGCGGCTCCCCGAAGATGTTCACGGTGTGACGAGTCGAGCCCTCTTAACTTCTTCTGACACTCGACTGTGTCGCCCAGCAGGCGGTTGCCCGCGTCCGCCACCCATGGAGGTCATCTGATGAATCTTCGGCCCTGGGTCGTAGCGTCCCTGGCCGGTGTGGCCATCGCTCTCGCTCCTGCGCCTGCAGGCGTCGCCGTGCAGGCGTCCACACCGCACGCGCCCGGCTCCGCGTGGCCCCGGGAAGAGGACGGGGAAGGGGCAGGAGAAGGGGGTGGGGAGGGGCACCGCCATCACTACAGCCCCTGGCGCCACTGCTTCAGCCCCCGCCGCGTCGTGCTCATCGACAGAACCCTCAGGGCGATTCTGACCAACAGTCGGCGTGGGCCGGAGGCTCTCGTTCTCCAGGGGAGTCCATCGTCCTCGTCCTCGTCGCCGGAGGCACCGTGGGACAACTTTTCCGTTTCAACGTATATGGACGTGAATTATCCCACCCAGACCAGCAACCAGTATGAGTTTCAGATCCGTGGCTTCTTCAGGGAACACCCGGTCTTCGTGGTGAAGGCCTTCGACCGCCACGAGCGAGTCTTCCCCTTCGCGGCCGCCCGCTGCGTCGACGACTACTACGACGACGACCACCGCCACGACGACGGTGACCGCGATGACCACGCCCGTCCGCACGATGGTGCGGCTGCCGAGGGGAGAGACCCGTCCGGCGCCCCGTCGCCCCAGGAGTCGGGCTCCCCGTCACCCCAGGAAGGGGACCACGGGCACAACGGCCAGACCACTCCGGAGACTCCCGCCTCCGGCGGCACCAGCCTCCCTCCTCCGCCCGATGGCACGGTTGTCGGTGGGAGCGTTGGCCGCCTGGGCGCGAAGCGCGTCGGGATCGCGACCGGCGGCTTGCTGACGGTTCTAGGAGCGGTGGCCGCGGCCTGGCTTCACCGCCGCCGTCGGCGGCGTGTCACTCGGCCGGAGCAGGGACCGGCAGCACCGCCGACCCCTGACGGCACATCGGACCAGGAGCCCGATGTGCCGCCGACCCAGCCGTAGTGATGGCGAACGGCCGGCCTCCCGGCGGAACCGGTCAGGAGGAAGTGCTGCCTTCGGAGGGGTCCGACGTGGCCGAGGGACTCGGGCGGGGGTCGTGGGGGCAGATCCAGTTGGGGTTCTTGATCCCGAAGCTCAGGCCCCACTCCCTGTCACAGCCGCCCCAGTATGCTCTCACCCAACCGCAGTAGGGGCCGCCGTAGCTGTGACAGGGGCGCACTGGTTCCTGCGGGCCCGGATTCGTCGAGAGCGGCCAGGACCGTTCGGCCTTGCTCAGCGACGTGCCGGAGGATCCGACCATGCGGACCCGCGTGGCATCGGAACCGTGGGACGTCCGGTCCATGAGGAAGAGGGGCAGGCCGAGGGCCGAGACGGAAGCCGCCACCGATGCGGCAGCGAGAGCGCAGCGGGTCAGGCGCATGACTGTTCCTCCTGGCTTCGTGGTCTGTGGCAGGTGCGGACGAACTCTGCACACGAGTGCCGCCACCGTGAGCGCCGGAGTTGAACGTATGGTCTGGAAAACTTCCCGGCCGCCAGCGAACCGCCAATTGGGCGGCCTTGCCCCGGTTCTTCACTCGAAGGGGTCTCGTCCCCTCCCGGAGATCGACCGGGAGGGGACGCCCGTACCCGAGAAGCCGTACGCCCTGACCGGAGGAACCGGGTCAGGGCGCTGAGTCGCGGGTCGACGGAGGTGGTGGAACTCGGGGGCGGACCTGGCTGCGGCGAGTGATGGCGAGAGATGTTTTCCCAGGCCAGAAGGCCTGTGTGGGCGCTAGCCAACCCCCTCGCACCGCACCGTAGGGGTGGCCCCGGCGCGCCGCCCGCCGACCGGGGCATCCGAGTCATCGGGCCCCGGGCCGACGTGGCCCGTTCGGGGCACGTCGGGAGCGCGGGCGTGCGCGCCGGACTCAGACGCAGTTGAGGCGCTCGGCGATGGAGCGGAGGATCCGGGCCTGGTGGTGGATCAGGTAGAAGTGGCCGCCGTCGTGGACGTCGAGGGAGAAGGCGCCGGTGGTGTGGTCGGACCAGGCGGCCGCCTCGTCCTCGGTGACCATCGGGTCCTCGGTTCCGATGAGGACGTGCACGGGGCAGTTCAGCTCGGGGCCGGGCCGGTAGCGGTAGGTCTCGGCCGCCTTGTAGTCGTTGCGGATGGCGGGCAGCGCCATCCGGAGCAACTCCTCGTCGCCGAGCACCTGTTCGTCGGTGCCGCTGAGTTCCCGGAGCTTCGCGATCAGTTCGCCGTCGTCGCCGAGGTGGACGGTGCCGCCCTCGCGGTGGCGGGAGGGGGCGGGCCGGGCCGAGACGAAGAGCGCGCTCGGCACCGTGCCGGCCTCCTCGAAGCGGCGGGCCAGTTCGAAGGCGAGGCTGGCGCCCATGCTGTGGCCGAAGAACGCCACCGGGCCGTCCGTGTTCCGCCGGAGCACGGGGAGGAGCTGGTCGGCGAGCTCGTCGATCGACTCGACCAACGGCTCCGAGCGACGGTCCTGTCGACCCGGGTACTGGACCGCCACCACGTCACAACGGGGGGCCAGCGCGCGGGACATGGGGAAGTAGAAGGTGGCGCTGCCGCCCGCGTGCGGGAGGCAGACGAGGGTCGGGGCGCCGGGATCGGCCTGGTGGTAGCGGCGTATCCAGAGCTGGTCGGTGGTGACGGTGCGAGTCATGGGTGGGGCTGTCCTTCCGGGGATCGTCAGCGCGGCTGCTCGGGTTCGATCTCCGCGTAACGGTCGCGGAGTTCGGCCAGGATCGGATGATCCGCCGCAAAAGGTACGGATCCGATGGCGGAGATCGGCCGGACGCCGACGGCCGCGTTCGTGGCGAACGCCGCTTCCATGGCCGGGAGCTGGTCCAGGGTCACGGTCCGTGACACACAGCATTCGTGAATGTCGGTCAGCAGTGCCTCGGTCACGCCGGGCAGGTGCTCCGCCTGCGGCCAGACCACCCGGTGGCCGTCGAAGAATCCCACGTTCCAGGTGGCGCCCTCGGAGATCCCCAGCTCGTCGCCGTGGAACAACGCGTCGTCGAAGCCGTCGAGTTGCGCCGCGCGACGCAGGTGCAGGCTGTCGAACAGTCCGGTGTGCTTCACCCCGGCGACCTGGCGCAGGTGCCTGACGGGCTGGACGCGCATCGGCCCCTGCGGAACCGCCGGTGCGGGACGCGTGGTGACGAGGATCCGCGGGGCGGCCGGTCCGGCCGGGTGAGGGAGGCTCAGGTCCGGATCGAAGACGGTGATCCGGACGATGATGTCGTCCGTCGTCAGATCCACTGCGCGGCAGAGTTCTTGACGGACCTGATCCAGGTTCAGTTCGGCGCCGAACACGGTTCGGCAGTCCCGTGCCAGTCGTGCGAAATGCAGCCCGAGCCCGCGTATTGCGCCGCCCTCGACGCGCATGGTTGTGAAATGTCCGTAACCGGTCAGTGCGAGCGACGTGATCTCGTCGACGCCCAACTGTCGCTCGTCGAGCTCTTCCATGGCGCACAGTGTTCCACCTGCGAGGTTGCCCGACGACAGTGACGATCATCACCACCCGGGAGGGCATTGTCGCAGGCCGTGGACTTCTGGCAAGATCACGACCGCTCGCTGGTGAGAAACCGTCACCGGTGTCGGCGCTATTGAGACTGGAACCGGGGGGGCCGTCAGTTGATCGAGAAGTTCGAGCGCGCAGCCGAGGAAGCGGGTTTCGTTCTCGACGCCTCGCAGATCGCCGCGGCCGAGCGGCTTTCCGCGCTCGCCGCCGAGTTGACCGGCCGGCGCCGCTTCTTCGGCGGGAAGCAGCCGCGTGGCGTCTACGTGTGGGGACCGGTCGGACGCGGCAAGAGCTGGCTGACCGGGGTCTTCTACGAGGCGCTGCCGGTACGGAACAAGCGCCGGGTGCACTTCCACGAGTTCTTCCGGGAGTTCCACGCCGTCTACGCCCGGCACCGCAAGGAACGGAACGCCTGCGACCTGGCCGTCGCCGAGCTGCTGAGCGACTGCCGGCTGCTGTTCTTCGACGAGTTCCACGTGCACGACCCGGGCGACGCCATGATGATGGGCCGCGTCCTGACCTCGCTGTTCGACCAGAAGGTCACCCTGGTGACCACCTCGAACTACCCGCCCGACGGCCTGCTGCCGAACCCGGTCTACCACCACATGTTCGAGCCGACCATCAAGCTGCTCGAAGGCAACCTGGACGTCCTTGAGGTCGCGGGCCCGCAGGACTACCGCGCGGAGAGCACCACCGGAGCGGCCCGTTCGCAGTTCCAGCGCGGGGCCTACATCTGGCCCGGCACCGAACAGCAGCTGCGCGAGGCCGGGCTCGAGCCGCCGACCGACGGCGAGCGGCAGCGCATCGACATCGGCGGCCGGGACCTGGTGGCCCGCGCCGTGCGCGACGACCTCGTCTGGTTCGACTTCCACGAGCTGTGCGACGAGCGCACCTCGACCATCGACTACCTGGGCCTGGCCGACCGGTTCGGCACCTGGGTGCTCTCCGGACTGCCGGAGCTGACGTCCGGCAGCAGGGACGCCGCGCAGCGCTTCGCCAACCTGGTCGACGTCCTGTGCGACCGGGACGCGAAGCTCTACCTCGTCGCCGACGGCCCCCTGGCGGACTGCCTGCGGGGCGATGCCCTGCCCATCGACATCAACCGCACCGCCAGTCGCCTCATGCTCCTTCCGGGCTCCGCCACGCCGGGTGCGACGCGGGCGACCAGACAGGCGTGAACGAGGACCGGACGGTGGTCCGAGGCCGCCGTCCGGCCGTGGCGAATCCCGTAGGAGGAGCAAGACCATGGCGGCTGAAGAGAAGCTGCGCGACTACCTGAAGCGGGCCACCGCCGAGCTTCGCAACGTCCGGCAGCAGCTCCAGGAGGCGGAGGAATCCGCCCACGAGCCCATCGCGATCGTCGGGATGAGCTGCCGGTACCCGGGCGGGGTCGGTTCGCCGGAGGACCTGTGGCGACTGGTCGCCGACGGCACCGACGCGATATCGCCCTTCCCGACCGACCGCGGCTGGGACACCGAGGGCATCTACGACCCGGACCCGGAACGCCCCGGCCGCACGTACACGCGGGAAGGGGGCTTCCTGCGGGGCGTGACCGAGTTCGACGCCGAGTTCTTCGGGATCAACCGGCGCGAGGCCCTCGCCATGGACCCGCAGCAGCGGCTCCTGCTGGAGACCGCGTGGGAGGCCGTGGAACGCGCCGGCATCGACGCGACGACGCTGCGCGGCAGCCGCACCGGGGTCTTCGCCGCGGTGATGTACCACGACTACGAGGGCCTGCTCGAAGGGCAGGACGAGCTCGCCGGCTACGTCATCAACGGCAGCGCCGGCAGCATCGCCTCCGGGCGCATCGCGTACACCTTCGGCTTCGAGGGCCCGGCGCTGACCGTCGACACCGCCTGCTCGTCCTCCCTCGTCACCCTGCACCTCGCCGCGCAGGCGCTGCGGCGCGGCGAGTGCACCCTGGCCCTGGCCGGCGGGGCCACCGTGATGTCGACGCCCGCCTCGTTCATCGAGTTCAGCCGGCAGCGCTCGCTCGCCCCCGACGGCCGCTGCAAGGCCTTCGCGGCCGCGGCCGACGGCACCGGCTGGGGCGAGGGCGTCGGCATGCTGTTGCTGGAGCGGCTCTCCGACGCCCGGCGCAACGGCCACCCCGTCCTCGCGGTGGTCCGGGGCTCGGCGGTGAACCAGGACGGCGCGAGCAACGGCCTCACGGCGCCCAACGGACCCTCCCAGCAGCGGGTGATCCGCCAGGCGCTGGAGAACGCGCGACTGCGCTCCGACGAGATCGACGCCGTCGAGGCGCACGGCACCGGCACCTCCCTCGGCGACCCCATCGAGGCCCAGTCCCTCCTGGCCACCTACGGGCAGGAGCGCGCCTCGGACCAGTACCTGTGGCTCGGCTCCCTCAAGTCGAACATCGGCCACAGCCAGGCCGCCGCGGGCGTCGGCGGCATCATCAAGATGGTCATGGCGATGCGGCACGGCGTCCTGCCGAAGTCCCTGCACTGCGCCGAGCCGACCGGGCACGTCGACTGGTCCTCCGGTGCCGTCCGGCTGCTCACCGAGGCCAGGCCCTGGCCGGAGACCGGCCGGCCCCGGCGCGCCGCCGTGTCCTCCTTCGGCATCAGCGGCACCAACGCGCACGCGATCCTCGAACAGGCGCCGGTGGCCGTCGAGGAGGAGCCGGCGCCCGCTCCCGAGCAGACGCCGCGGGCCACGCCGTCCGTCCTCCCCGAGGTGCCACCGGTGATCCCGCTGCTGCTGTCCGGCAGGTCGGCGGACGCCCTGCGGGCGCAGGCCGAGCGGCTGCGGGAGAGCATCGAGGCGGAGCCGTCCGCCGACCCGGCGGACATCGCGGCCGCGCTGGTGCGCAACCGCTCCTCCTTCGAGCACCGGGCGGTGGTCCTCGGCCGGGACCGGCAGTCCCTGCTGCGGGAGTTGGCCGCCCTCGCCGAGGACGCCCCGACCGTGCCGCGGGGAACCGCCCCGGCCGGTGCCCGACCGGTGTTCGTCTTCCCCGGCCAGGGTTCCCAGTGGACCGGCATGGCGCTCGAACTCCTCGAGTCCTCCCCGGTCTTCGCCGCGCGCATCGAGGAGTGCGACCGGGCGTTCGCACCGTACCTCGACTGGTCGCTGACCGGGGTGCTGCGCGGCGCCGAGGGCACGCCGTCCCTCGACCGGGTGGACGTGCTCCAGCCCGCGCTGTTCGCCGTGATGCTGGGACTCGCCGAGGTGTGGCGGGCCTGCGGGATCCAGCCCGCCGCGGTCGTCGGCCACAGCCAGGGCGAGGTGGCCGCCGCGGTGGTGGCCGGCGCGCTCTCGCTGCCCGACGCCGCCCGGATCGTGGCCCTGCGCAGCCAGGCCCTGCTCGAACTGTCGGGCACCAGCGGCATGCTGTCCGTCTCGCTCTCGGCCCGGGCGGTCGAGGAGCGGCTGCGGCCGTGGGGCGAGCGGCTCTCCGTCGCGGCCGTCAACGGGCCGCACTCCGTGGTGGTCTCGGGCGACAGCGGCGCACTGGAGGAGTTCCGCCTCGCGCTGGAGGCCGACGGGACGTGGGCCCGGCGCATCCCGGGCGTCGACACGCCCGGGCACTCGGCCCGCATCGACGAGGTCCGCGAGCGCATGCTGGCCGCGCTCGCCGAAACCGCGCCGAGCGCCTCGGACGTGCCGTTCTACTCCACCGTCACCGGCGGCCTGCTCGCCACCGACGAGCTCGACGCCGACTACTGGTACCGCAACATGCGCCAGACCGTGCAGCTGGAGCCCGCGACGCGGGCGCTCGTCGCCGACGGCTACGCGCACTTCCTGGAGATCAGCCCGCACCCCGTCCTGCACGTCGGGATCCGGGAGACCTGCGAGGCGGCCGGCGGCCAGGTCTTCCTGGGGGAGACGCTGCGCCGCACCGACGGCGGTCCGCAGCGGCTGCTCACCTCGCTCGCCCAGGCCTGGATCCACGGTCTCGCACCGGACTGGGGCGTCGTGCTCGGCGACCGCCGGCCGCAGCCGGTGGAGCTGCCCACCTACCCCTTCCAGCGGGTGCGCCTGTGGCCGCAGGCCCGGCAGGGCCGGACGGACGCCGACTCGCTCGGCCTGCGCAACGCCGACAACCCGCTGCTGGGCGCCGGCGTGCCGCTGCCCGAGACGGACGGATTCCTCTTCACCGGGCGCCTGTCCCGCGGCAGCCACGTCTGGCTCGCCGACCACGCGCTCGCCGGCACCGTGCTACTGCCGGGTACGGCCTTCCTCGAACTCGCCCTCCACGCGGGCCGGCTGCTCGACTGCGGACAGGTCGACGAACTGCTGCTGGAGAGCCCGCTGCCGCTGCCCGAACAGGGCGGTGTCCAGGTGCAGTTGACGGTGGCGGCGCCCGACGCCTCGGGCCGCCGTACGGTGCAGGTGTACGCCCGCCCGGACGAGCCGGAGGCCTTCGCCGTCGGAGAGCCGTGGACCAGGCACGCCACCGGCGTCCTCGCCACCTCGGCCCCCATCACCCCCGCGCCGCTGGGCAGCTGGCCGCCCGAGGGCGCGGCCGAGCTCGAAGTCGGCGACGTCTACGAGCGCTTCGCGGCGGCCGGTTTCGAGTACGGTCCCGCCTTCCGGGGGATCCGGGCCGCCTGGCGCCGGGGCGAGGAGGTCTTCGCCGAGGTCGCGCTGCCCGACCGGCTCCGGGCGGACGCCCAGGGGTTCGGGATCCATCCGGCGCTGCTCGACGCGGTGCTGCAGACCATTCCGCTGGGTGCGCTGGCCGGCGAGGACGGCGGGATCGAGCACGGCCGGATGCCGTTCGCCTGGCACGGCGTCTCGCTGCACGCCGCCGGCGCGGCCGCGCTGCGGGTCCGGCTCGCCCCGGCGGGCGAGGAGGCCGTCACGATCCGGGTCGCCGACCAGTCGGGACTGCCGGTGGCGACCGTGAAGTCCCTGGCGCTGCGCCCGGTGAAGACGGAACAGCTCGCGGCGGCGGCGCGACGGGCCGACTCGCTCTTCCGGCTGACCTGGGAGCGGCTCGCCGCCCCCCGGGCCGCGCAGCAGGCGCGGACCGTGCTCGGCCCGGACACCCCGGGGCCGGAGGGTGCCGAACGGCTGGACGGCTTCGCGCAGTTGCGCGCGGCGCTCGACGCGGGAACGGGCGCCGGAACCGAGGTCCCCGCTGTCGTCCTGGCCTCGGTCGGGGAGACCGGGGTGCGCGCCGCGGCGACCGCCGCCCTGGAACTCCTCCAGGCCTGGCTGGCCGAGCCGCGGCTGGAGGACTCCCGGCTGGTGCTGCTCACCCGGGGCGCCGTCGCGCTCCCCGGCGACCCGGCACCCGACCTCGCCCAGGCCGCCGTGCTGGGCCTGCTCCGTTCCGCCCAGTCGGAGAACCCGGGCCGCTTCACGGTCATCGACACGGACGGCGACCAGGCCTCGCGCCGGGCGCTGGCCGCGGCACTGGCGGCCGACGAGCCGCAGCTCGCGCTGCGCAAGGGCGAGCTCCACGTCCCTCGGCTGGCCCGCGCGACCCACACGGAGCCGGACGGGCCGGCGTTCGCCCCGGACGGCACGGTGCTGGTGACCGGCGGCACCGGCGCGCTGGGCCGCGCCGTCGCCCGCAGCCTGGTCACCGACCACGGCGTGCGGCGGCTGCTGCTGGTCAGCCGGAGCGGAGCGGCCGGTGGGCTGCAGGAGGAACTCGCCGCCCTGGGCGCCACGGTGACCGTCGCCGCCTGCGACGTCGCCGACCGGGAGGCCCTGGCCGCACTGCTGGACTCCGTCCCGCGGGAGCACCCGCTGACCGGGGTGGTGCACACGGCGGCGGTGCTCGACGACGGGATCGTGCAGTCGCTCACCGCGGAGCGGTTCGACACCGTGCTGCGTCCGAAGGTTGACGCGGCGGTACACCTGGACGAGCTGACCAGGGACTCGGACCTCTCGGCCTTCGTGCTCTTCTCCTCGGCCGCCGCCCTGTTCGGCGCCCCGGGACAGGGCAACTACTCCGCCGCCAACGCCGTGCTGGACGCCCTCGCGCAGCGCCGTCGGGCCGAAGGCCGGCCCGCGGTGTCCCTCGCCTGGGGGTTGTGGGCCGAGTCGAGCGGCATGACCGGCCACCTGGACGACGCGGGCATCGCCCGCATCGAACGGGACGGGCTGCGGGCGCTGTCGACCGCGGAGGGTCTGGAGCTGTTCGCCGGCGCGCTCGGTCACGAGGAGGCGGTGCTCGTACCGTTCCGGGTGGACTTGAGGCAGCTGCGTGCGCAGGCGCCCGGCGGCGTCGTCCCGCACCTGTTCCGGGCCCTGCTGCCGGTGCCGGTGCGCCGGGACGCTCCCGCGGCGGCGGCGGAGTCCTCGCTGCCGCGGCAGCTCGCCGCGGTGCCGGCGGCCGAACGCGGGCGGATCCTGGCCGATCTGGTCCGTACGAACGCCGCCGCCGTGCTCGGCCTGGCCGACGGTCAACTGGTCGACGAGAGCCGTGGGTTCTTCGACATGGGGCTCGACTCGCTCACCGCGGTGCAGCTGCGCAACCGGCTGGGCGCCGCGGTCGGGGTGACCCTGCCGACCACCCTCGTCTTCGACTACCCGACGCCGACGGCGCTGAGCGACTACCTACTCGGGGAGCTGGCGATCGAGGAGGCGCCGGTTCCGCTGATCGGCGAGCTGGACGGGATCGAGACGGCGCTGCGGGCCGTGGTCGCGGACGGTGACGAGGAGGTGCGCGGGAAGCTGTACGAGCGCCTCCAGGAGCTCGCGCGGATCTGCGCGGCTCCCGCGGCCACCGGTGCGGAGGCCGGATCCGGCGGGGGCCTGGACTCGGCCTCGGCGGACGACATCTTCGCGTTCATCCAGCAGGAGTTCGGCAAGGCCTGACCGCCACCCTGAGGCCGCGGCGGAAATGCGAAATGGCCGTTGGTCTCCGCCCCGAGCCGGCCCGGGGTGACCACCTCCCCGGCCCGGGCGGCGTCGAGCAGGTGGATCAGCGCCCGGAGATCGGTCGGGTGCAGACCGCTGCG